>JAYRWZ010000149.1:0-6827 GCA_041917875.1 Chloroflexota bacterium
AGCTGCGGCGGCACTCTCATCGCATATTGAGAAAACCGTGCTGTGGAATTCCGTTGCAACCTTCGATCGTTTCTCATCACGACAAAAACAACTGTGGACAGAATCGGGGGCTTTTCCGGTAGAAAACACACGCACAGGGCAAGCACTTTCTCTTGGCTTACAATACTTACAAGATATTACAGAAAATGAACTTAGCATATCGCCTATACATACGGTGGCGCGGCTTGATCATAGCGCATTGCTGATCATACATGCCGAACAAGATATGACCGTACCATTACGAGAGGCACATAAATTGCTGGATTCCTCGTCTGCACGCACGCAATTCCATAAAATTGCACGGACAGGTCACACATTCGGGGCGGTGCATCCCTTTCAAGGCAGCACTCCCGCATTGGACGAGGCACTTGCGATAACGACAGATTTTTTGAAGCAATGAAATATATTTTTGCCATAGTTTTTCTTATAACATTATCTGGATGTGAAGTTTTTGTCTTTGGTACAAAACATATCTATGAGCCGGAACCCACAAGGGAAACTTCCGTTGGTACTGTTTATTTATTCAAAGCAGAATTGGACAGCATCAATGCACGTGCAGCAGCAGGTTTATTGGTACGTCCCACAGGAGACCCTATTTTAGCACTTGAACGCTATGAAATGGAAGATGATATTGCTCGTATGGGAAGAATATTGTACGGTATGCCCATCACACGTGTCAAAACCGACACACTTACCGCCAATTCACATCGTTTGCTTTGTGAATTTAATTATATGAAAAATATTTCCTTTTCCGCTATTCGTATTCGCAATAAATGGTTTATTACCGATGTGGAGGGCTTGCGCGAAGAACAATAATGTGATCACCGAACTTTGCGTAAACGGAAATCCCCACACTCGATGTGTATAAAAAACTAACTTTATATCATGAAAGAAATAAAAGAAAAAATAAGAGCAGAAAGAAACAGAACATTGACTGTTTCAGATGCAGAACGGGCAAAGTTCTCACAAAACCTTATGAGAACAGACGGAATAAAGCCAATTATATATGACGACATTATAAATAAAACTATCCTTGGGGACCTATTCACTTTGTTAGATCATCTGCCCAAAGGTTTTGCAGATCTTATTGTTATAGACCCTCCTTACAACCTCGATAAAGACTTCCATGGCTTTAAATTTAAGTCATCAGATCATAATTCGTATCTCGAATATCTGAGATCATGGTTCCCCAAAGTAGTCAGATTACTAAAGACTAATGGCTCGCTTTATCTTTGCGGTGATTGGAAATGTACGTCAGCATTGCAACAGGTGATGGACGAAAACATGATTGTAATGAATCGAATAACATGGCAAAGAGAAAAAGGAAGAGGTGCACAATCAAACTGGAAAAATGGAATGGAGGATATTTGGTTCGGTGTGATAAATAAAAATGATTATTACTTTGATGTCGAATCTGTCAAAATGAAAAGGAAGGTTATTGCACCTTATAAGGTTGATGGCAAACCGAAAGACTGGGAAGAGACCGAAGATGGTAATTTCAGACTAACATATCCATCCAACTTTTGGGATGACATAAGCATACCTTATTGGTCAATGCCTGAAAACACTGACCATCCAACACAAAAACCTGAAAAGTTAATTGCTAAATTAATTTTAGCTTCATGTCCGATTGATGGGATTGTTTTTGATCCCTTCCTAGGTTCCGGGACAACTTCAGTTGTTGCTAAAAAGTTAAATCGTAAATATGTAGGTGTAGAAATGAATGAAGAATATTGTATTTGGGCAGAAAAACGGATAGAGAATGCGACAACCGATACATCAATACAAGGGTATGTTGAAGGTGTTTTTTGGGAGCGTAATACACTCAACATTCAACAAAAATTAATCAAGAAAAAAGAATCAGACTCTATTAAAACAAATACAAGTCTTTTTAACTAATACTTATGACGACTCTTAATCATTTTGTTGAATTTATAAAATCTCATGATGGGATAGGGAATAAGGCAAAATTAACAAGTTTAGCGGTCGAAAAATTTAATCTGATTAAGGATAGATCAGCATACTATTGTAATTCATTTGCTGTTAGATTTAGTCAGTCTAGTAGTGGTGCTTTTTCTAATACCATTCTATCCCTTTCAAAACTTCAGAAGTATGACAATATACCATTCTTGGTTTGTTTGGTCACAGAAAATGAAAATAAGATTTTTTTAGCCAATACGACATTTCTTACAAAGATTAGTCATTCTTCTCAGTCCTTAACTTTATATAATATTAAGGGTAGTTTTAATGGAACGGATATCGTTAAAGAATTTGAAGGAGTAACAAATAACAGAGATAATATCCAAAAATTATATGCCATTCATTCAGAAATTGGTTTTGAAGGCAATTTGCAAAGACTTGTAGAGGCGACAACAAATATAAGTCCAACAGGAAAAAGGTTCGAGGTTGGTGAAGTTGAGAAAAAAAATATTGAGGATTCTATTCAGCGGGCTATAGAATTTTGTTCACTACCGGAATTTTGTACATTGAAGAACGAACTGGATAATAAGGTGAAGCAATATCAAAACGAAATTCTCATTGCCAGCCACATTGAAAACGTCAACATAAGAGGTAGAATAATTGAATACTTCATTGCAGGAGATGATGAAAATCTGAAAGCTCAATTGGTAAGTGAACTTACAGAAGAATATAGTAAACTGCCGGCATTCAAAACGGAAAACACTTTGGGGGACTACGTAAGAGTGTTCGATAATCATCATACCGAGACTGATGTTAAAACAAAAATCATTCTGCTCAACTCCAACCCGAAAGCTTATAATATTGATAAATTTTTAGAATTTCATAACCGATTAAATACTATTTTTCTTTTCTACTTCATAGGTATAGATGCGAAAAAAATATTTAATCAGATTCTAATTTCTGTCTATCAGAAAGATTTATTAAAAAGTACAATTCTTTTGAGGCATTGGGCTGGAAGAAATTCACGGGGCGTGACTCAATTTGAAGGTTCAACAATACAAAAACTATTAGAAAAGCCTTCCATTGTAATTGACAAAAAATTAGCCAAGGAATTTATTCAAAATCTATACGACTTGTAACTCAACTACTAAACATAACAGCTATAAACTTTCCACATACCATCTTTAATGATCTATATATATTTAGTTTGTGTACGTAAAATTTGGTATTTTTTGAGAACAATCAAATTTTTATAGACAATGACAAAACAGAATTTTACCAAAGCAGAAAAACAACTTATAACCACATTAGGCTGGTTCCGTAGCCGCTATGCATTATTTATGGGATTATCTCTTGACCGATATGCCGATAAAGAAAGTGTGGAAGAATTCGGGAAAATATGGATTGGTGATTTCAAAGAAGATTGGGCTGATGCTTTCCAAAGTCTCAGCGATGCTTCAATACTTACTCTCACACACGAAGGATATGCGTTTACGGACTATGGCATAACAGTAAAAAATGCCATTGATTCCGACATTCCTTTTTATAAATATGAGTATGACAATTTTTTTTCGATGGATTCGCAAAGCAAAGCTCATTCGGTATTTTGTGAAAAAGTGTATGGTATGGACTTATCCCAACATGGTTTAATAGATCAGCATGAACTCTCATTTTTACTTGAGCTTCTGAAGAAAAACTCAGCCAAAAAAATTCTTGACATTGGCTGTGGTAATGGAAAAATAACCGAATGGATTTCTAAGTCATTGGCAGTATCGTGTGTCGGTATTGATATTTCCGATGAAGGTGTGCGGCTTGCCAGTGAACGAACAAAAGATAATCCATTATTACATTTTGAAATTGGCAATATCAATGATATACACAGTTCGGAAATGTATGATGCTATTCTATTTCTTGATACATTATATTACTCAACAAATTTGCGTAAAACATTAAGCCAAGCAACTGCATTATTGAAGCCCGGTTCACGAGTATATGCGTATTTTTCGCAATGGATTATGGATGAACAGTATGCAGACAGACTTCACTATAGTAAAACAGCTTTAGCGGGTATTCTCCATGAACTTGCGCTTCCATTTTCCTGCATTGATTTATCAGAATCAGGAAGAAATCATTGGAAAAGAAAATTAGATGTGCTGCTTACCATGAAAGAAGATTTTTTTGCTGAAGGCAGCGGACAACTGTGGGAATACAGACACAGAGAAGCATACAGATATGCCACATGGGGTGATAATAAATATTCGCGGTACTTATATGAAATCTCGGTGCCGTAAAAATTTATTCCTCTTGTTCACGATGTTTTATCAGATGGGGTTTAAATAATTTTGAACGTCTGAATAATGCTAATGCCGCCGAAATACGTCGCCCTGAAGGTATAGTCGTGTTTGTGCAGACATTGGTATTACAAATTGTCATCATTGATGAGCCGCCGCCATCCAAATTCATAGCATTCCAAGCACCTATATCACGCATTAAATTGGCAAGTGCTTGCAGCGTTGCCCCATTATTATTTTTCCCTTTTGTTGGTGGTTCCACCATCACTATATAGGTGGTTTTACCATCGCGACTTTGTCCTATTGCCGTTCTTGCCAAGCCATGATTACGAAAACGCACTGCACGCGCACCTTCTTCCATAGCCTCGTGTTTGGCAATGCCATTACGCACTAAACGCGGTGTCCCCGATACCGCATTCGCAAATCGTCGGGTTGGAAAAGGAGTCGTTGTAAATTGATAATAGACGGTGTCGCCGACTTTGGGTAATTCATCAAGAGAAAATGATTTATCGAAACTGATAACACTGCCCCGCAAAGGCATACTGACTGTACCTGAATCATGAACACCCAGCACTAAACAAGGTGTCGGTAAATTTATCCTCGGTAATCGCAAATGGCGCACCTTTACTTTCCACATGGGAAATTCTTTATCGCGGGCACGTCGCGCTTCGGCTTGAGCCTCACGTAATTCATTAATATCCAACTCTGATTCTGTAGAATCTTCGGCTGCATATTTATGATTATCAATGAATTCCTGCACCGCTTTTTCTATACTTGTTTCATGGACATAAGGAACTGTTTTTCCTGCATAGGTATTATAGAGAACAATACCCGTTGTATCGCGACGAATATTGACATCACTCAAGCTGTATTTTTTTTTGCGTGGCAATGTTATTGTTCCTGTTAAACGGAATGTATCAATAATCATTCTGTTACGCTCATCAAAAAAAGCACTTGACCATTTTTTGTGATGTGTCATTTGTGCCACTTCGCCATCAATAACCAAAGGACCTATGGGAACATTCCTGTATGCACTCCAAAAATTCGCATTGACAGCACAAAGAACACTGTCCGATTGTGTGGAATCCATACGAAACATCATATCACCCAAACGCTCTAAGCCTGAAATATAGCTTTGTCCTTTAATAATACCCAAACGTAATGTGGGATCATTATTATTGACCTCCACAACATGCGCCAGAATATTTGACCTGCCATATGAATATATTTTGGTTGTCATTCCCGGAGAAAATACCGTATCCCAGACTACAGTTAATTGCGGAAAAAGTTCTTCCCGCACCTGAGCAGATCTTCTTTTCTTCTTTGAATTTGAGCGTTTTGACGATGATTTTTTATTTTTTTTGGTGGTATTTATAGCACTTTTTTTTGATTTGGGTTTGGGTTTGGATTTGGATTTTGCTTCCGACATATACACACCACATACCATCCCTAAAAGAATGATACATGCCGTGAAAATTTTATATCGGAATAATGTCAACATCTGAAAATATACTTGTTAAAAAATATTTACCGTAAAAATTTGCGTGTAAACAATAATGCCGTTATCACACCTATTATAGAGCCTGCAATAACATCGCTGAAATAATGCACACCGACCATAACACGCGAAAAAGCCACAAGACACCCGACAGTATAAAAGGGTACACGCAATGACGGATATAATAATGCGCCCACCGTCGCTGCGCTCATCGCTGTTGTGGCATGACCACTCGGAAATGAATTATGAAGAAAATCTATAACAAAACCGAAAAAGTCAATGCCATATATCCCTTTATCAAATAATAAAGGCGGTCTTGTACGACATACAATTACTTTAATGATATTAGCAAGAATCCCCGAAACGGCAACACTTAAAAATAGCACCATCCATTTTTTAGCATGATGCCGCCATTTATACCATAAAGCAATCCACAGTACCAATGAAGGCACAAGAATCCATTCTGATTTCCCTGCATCGGTAATCCGATCCGCTGCTGCACGCATAATCACCGGTTGGGTATCGTGAAAAGCCCATGCAATCGGAATATCAAGAAACCAATAGCACAGTATTATACCGATAATAACAGATGCCGCAATAATGCCGTATTTTATAAGAACATTCACAATATATTCACTTATTCGCTTGCTTGTTTTTGTAAATCCGCCAATGCCTGCAATGCTTGTAATGGTGTTAATGCATTAACGTTTAATGCCATAATGGCATCACGAATTGCATCATCACGAAATTCAAAAATCGATAATTGTCCATCATCTTTGGGCGGAGATTTTCTTTTATCATATTCAGGAATTTCAATAGCCGGCATTTCCCTTTTTTTACCTTCAAGTGTCAATAATATATCATGCGCACGAGAGACGACTTGTTGCGGAAGCCCCGCCATTTGTGCCACATGAATACCAAAAGAATGATCGGTGGAACCCGGCACCACACGATGGGTAAACACAATGGAATCTCCTATTTCCCGCACTTCCACTTGATAATTGTGAATACGGGAAAACGAAGAAGCCAATTCATTTAATTCATGATAATGCGTGGCAAATAATGTTTTTGCACCGACA
>JAYRWZ010000150.1:0-3458 GCA_041917875.1 Chloroflexota bacterium
GTATGTATTTCATAAGAACAGAAAATTGGAGGGGATTCGCTGTCAGCAAATAATCGTTGTGATTACATGCATACAATAATTCAAGACAGAATTAGTAGAACTATAGAATGATAAAATTGAAGGAGTGTCTAAATAGTCAAGCTAATTTTTCAATCGTCTAAATTATGTACAATCAATAATAATTGTTTAGCTCAATTTTTCATTGTTTCTAAGACAAACTCTTCTGCTAAAGTATGCAAATTCGTTGCATTGGTATTACTTAAAATAATGACTGTGGTATTATTATCCATGATGTGAATCCAATAAGCATTTGCACCCCAAATAGAACCTTGTCTATTAACAACTGTATATGTTTTTTCACCGAATTTCTGCTGACTTACCCATAAACCATAAGCAACATTATAAAGTGCAGGATAGGGAGTCATCATAAGATTAACAGTACTTTTTTGTAGAATTGTTGAGGAAAAAAGGGCTTTATCTAAGCGGAAAATATCATCAACGGTTGAATACATAGCTCCGGCTGAAAAGTAATTTTCAATATACATTGGAGCATCGCGGTAAAAAATCTTAGTACTGTCATCAATATAATATGTTGACGCTAAACCTTTTATAATATCTTTGTGAGACAGCATGGCGGTATGGCGCAATTGCAGAGGTTGTATGATGATAGACTTTAGATTTTCTGAAAAGGACTTCCCTGTTACTTTTTCGATGATTCTTCCAAGAATAATATAATCGGCATTATTGTATTGGAATTGACTACCCGGTTCATAGAGTAATGCACCACTACAATAACGACGAATACATTCATCAATGGGATAGAGCGTTTGGTACATAGCTATACCATTATCCCCTTCACATTGGGGAATACCGGAACTGTGAGTAAGTAAATGATGAAGAGTGACCTTGTCCTTACCTTCACCTTGATAGTCAGGATAGTATTTTCCTATAGTGTGATGAAGATCAAGCACACCTTTTTCGTAGAGATGCAGGATAATGAGTGAGGTAAATACTTTTGTCACAGATGCTATTTTGAAGAGGGATTGAGAATTGATGCTCGTTCCCTCTTCTCTATTTGATAAACCGATACCTGATTTATACAGAACTGATCCGTTTTGTGCGATTAATACGGCACCGTTAAAATTATTATTTTTATGGTGCTTTTGTATGATTTCTTCATAGTTATTTGCAAATACTGCCGGAGAAAATGAGAAACAATACCAAAGTATATACAGAATAAATATATGCCGCATTATATTAAAAAAAATGGATAAAAAAATATATACTCCATACCTTGTATATCAGTGTGGGGTCATCATTTTTATATCTGTAAATGTTCCATGTATAGTAGTAAATGTAATTTGATACAGATAAGGAGCAACGGGCAATCCGAGATTGTCCATTGTGAATGAGACTGTATGGTCACCTTGCGATAAATGATTATCATGCAGAAGGAAGAGTTTCTTTCCATTGAGATCAAAAAGCTCAATAACCACTCTTCCCGATTGATGCAATGTTAAAGGTATTGAGATTCTGTTTTGGTAAGGATTCGGGTAATTCTGACCTAAAGAAAAATATTTAGCATTTTCTTTTTCTATATGCCCAACACCAAGCGTACCTTCGCCTTGGACAGCAATTTCCATATATGATTCATATTCGCCTGTTGTTTCATTGAATGTCAATGAAGCAAGTTGTACGGTGTATCCGTCAGAGAAAATATTATCACTGGTAAATGTTAATGGGTCATTACCTTTAGTATATATGTCTTTATGTGCTGTAAAAAGAGCATTTTTTTCATTTAAGCCGAAGGTTAATTGTGATACGGCAGAATATGATGAACTTACATATACTTGAAAGTGTATATGAGTTATACGTCCTGTGTACCATCCGGGAAATATTGTTTTAAATGTTACCTCGCCTTGCGCATCGGTAATTTGATAACCGCGTAAAAAAGTAGAATTTGCATCCCCTGGATTATTATTAGTATTATAGCCCGAATATACGCCGTCTTTATTGCAATGCCATATATTGACACGCACATTGGGCATTGGTTGACAGTTCTTGACACCCACCACTTTTAAACGAAGTTGTAATGGTACACCTGGCTGGGATTCTCGTATGTCCTGCCGTAAATAATATGTGTTCGAGCTTAGATCCAAAGGGAATGGACCGGCAGTTTCGCTCGGGATAAGCGTACAATCTGCGGCTATGCCATCAGAGTTGCGTTGATCCCCGGCTAAAGATTGTAAAGGCATAAGTGATGCAGCACTCAGCAATCCCGTTGCCTTCATGAAGTTTCTTCTGGTATTGTTCATAGAATTTATAGATGATGAGACATTCATATCTAGTAATACAAAATACGGAAATTTGTTGCAGACATCATTTATTTTCTGTACATTGCATGTATTGAAATGAAGAGAAGTGCACAAAAGTGTATGATGAGTACATGAACAAAATGATAGATGAATTAGAAACAGAGAGTGTCCACACAGGGATTGATGGGAAGTTCGATAGAACAACGCTTGTGCTTTTACTGAACAAAGCAGAGAGGGATATTGATGAGGGTTATGCCTTAAAAGCAAAAGAATCATTGCTTTCCGTCTTGAACGCTGCGTCCGACGCTACTTTTCACGAAGGTGTTGTGAGAGCATTCACCGGATTGGGCAAGGTATCTCTTGTACTTTCATTATTCGAGGAATCACTCGACTATTTTGCGCAAGCGGAAGCGGTTGCGATGATACATTTCCCTTCTTCAATTTTTTATGGTGATATACTTTCTCAAAGAGCCGTAGTGTATAAACAACGGGGCGAATATGATGATGCTTTAGACTTAAATCATCAAGCACTGACTCTTTTTGAGACACATAGCGATAGAAAACGTACAGCTCGCACGATTGGGAATATAGCCAATATATATGTGAAATTGGGAGAATTTGCCAAAGCAATGGAATATTATCAGCCCTCACTCAGGATATATGAAGAGTTGAACGATACGTATGCCATAGCTCGGACTTTAAACAATATGGGCAATGTATTCCGACATCGTTCCTTATACAATGAAGCATTAGAATATTATGGGCGAGCTCTCACAATAAATACAGAACACAACTATTGGCCTCAAACGGCTCAGAATTATAATAATATAGGCAATGTGCATCGCGTGAGAGGTGACTATGAAATGGCAAAATATTATTATACAAAAGCCATAGAAGTAAGTACTCAACTTGGCAGCCAAGAAGTAATAGCACAGAATATTGAAAATTTGGGCAATACACATTATGGTCTTGCAGAATATTCCCTTGCTTTGGAATGTTATCAAAAAGCATTAGAAATACGCAATGCTATAGGCACCGCACAAAAAGGGTCACTGTATTTGCATCTGGGAAATGTGCACTATGCTTTGGAAGATTATGAGTCAGCATTGTACTATTATCATCAATCCTTGGATGATTATACAA
>JAYRWZ010000151.1:0-1972 GCA_041917875.1 Chloroflexota bacterium
GGCACATCATATTCTTGAAGCAGAAAATGCCTCGAAAAATAATTAAACGAGATTATGAGAAAATTGAATGATTTTCTTGCATTGATTGCAAATACCTTGTTTATCGCATCAAAAAATTTATCCATATACATACCTTTTATTACATGACATGGGCACAGAGCTTGCGGATAATCGTCCTGATTTTGCAGCAAGTGGCACACACCACCGCTATGGGGAATTGGCTTAGTACCTGTGGTGAATGGTCATAGTGCGCACCTGCACGATGAAAGGTCACGTTCATTACAAGAAGCTATTCTGTGGCATAGAGGCGAAGGACAAACCGCGCGTGAGATGTATAAAAAACTTTCTAAGAAAGAGAATTATTGCTTAAATTTCTCAATGGTACATAAAGCCGTGGCCCACTATCATAAGCACGGTGATTGCAGATATACATGTAATTTTATTGGCTCTTATGTGAGAAATCTCATCAGATCAAGAACATCAATCCTAAAAATATGTACAATCACTGTTATATAGGTATAAATTAGTGAGGTTGAGATTTGTTTGTGTTATAAAAGTTTTGTAGTTTTTAGGAAATAAACGCCGTTTTGTGCCAATACGAGAGTTATCGGCTATTCTATGACGACCACAGCAATAAACAAATATGACTTTGGACTTTAACGAAATAACAGACGACAAAAAATTTGAGGACTTGATTGTCTCATACTTTGAAGATTTAAAGAATGAGAAAGACGACAAAATTATTGACGTTAATGTAAAACTATCGGGAACGGGAGTTGACGGAGGTAGAGATATTCTTGTTACCTTTAAAGTTACAGACACCGAATGACATTTGACAGACATTGGGTTGTTTAATGCAAATTCCACAACTCAGACATCTCAACGGATAAAATTGCTGATATTAATATTCCAACTCTCTTGCACTCATATAATGCTTCAGGGTATTTACTTGTTTGCAGACAAAAGCCAACTTCAAAACTGACCGAACTTTTTGAACGTTTAGAGAAGAACTTCAAATTTGAAAATAAGTATTCTGTTTGGAGTGGTGAACAACTAAAACGACTGATTTTGGTAAAATCAAAAAAGGAAATATTACAACAATATTTTCCAAGTTACTTCAACTATTGCGTGACTAACAACATGTTTACATTATGAAAGCATTCGTATCATATAGCGTGACAGACAATAACGAGTTTATATTGACTTTGCTTTCATCAAAGCTTAGAGAGAAAAACTTTATTGTTACGACAAGTCAAAATTTTTATAGCAATATAATTGACTACAACACGATGAGTGAAATTGGCACTTCTCATCTTTTTGTTGGGGTCATAACAGGGACAGGAAATGAAAGAAATAGAGTTTTAGAAGAGTGGAATTATGCAGTTCAGCGTAATGTTCCAAATCTTTTATTGATTGAAGACACAGTTCAAGTTCGTCAACAATTTAATGGAAACTACATAAGATTTAATCGCAACAGACCGCAAACAGCGATTGACGAAATAAACAGAAGAATGACACCTTCTCAACCTACAACTTCAAAAAGTTCAGACGACATAGTTCCTTGGATTTTAGGAGGAGCAGCCCTATTAGCAATTATTGGCCTATTAAGCAAGGTACAAATGACAATGACTGAAAGAAGAACAGCCGATAACAGGCGTAACTGTTGCATAACTCATCGTTAATTTTTCAGAAAAATTATTGGTGTTGTGATGTTCTAAGTAAAAATCGTATAGTTCGGGTGCAGTGGTATCCGGATATATCATATTGTAATGTAGAGATTTACTCACGAATCAACAATGTTATATTGTTATCTCGCTTCTGTTTTGTAGTTTTGCAGCAACACATTGAGCAACAAGCATAAGGGTTAGCAATAGGCGGGCGATTCGTCGTGAAGTATTTCATTCAATTGTAGTACTTCTCATTGAAATCAGTAAAGCTCAATCCGCCCGACGAAGGTAAATATAAACCAAAC
>JAYRWZ010000152.1:0-2268 GCA_041917875.1 Chloroflexota bacterium
GTTTTTGGGTGAAAAGCTGCATTGTTTTACTGATAATGAATTGTTGGAAAACCTTCCCAACCGCAGGGAAATTTTAAACTCACTCTTCAAAGAAAAGCTCCAGATTTCGGATGAATTTGTAACGGATTTATGGTATGAACATTATCTGATACTCGAAAGGGAGACGATTGATATACTTGAAGGCATGACAAGAAATGAATCATTATCCGCTACAATGTTTTGCTTACCTGAATGGATTATTGCCACACTCAAACATCAAGGTCAATCGTATGATGAAATTAGAAAGCTTGCAATTTCTCTTTTGTTTCCCGCACCATTAACAATTCGTATTAAGAAACCATTAGAAAATAGAAATAAAGTACAGAAAATACTTGAAAAAGCGGGGATACTTTCTGAACCGACATCCATGTCGCCAGCCGGTTTGGTCATACGTAAAAGGGTAGCGTTACAACAATTAGATGTGTATAAAGAAGGGATCATTGAAGTTCATGATGAGGGGAGTCAGTTAATCGGTTATGCTGTAGATCCGAATGACAAAGATATTGTGCTGGATGCATGCGCCGGTGCCGGAGGCAAATCTCTACATATTGCTGATTTACAAAATGATAATGGTGTAATTATTTCAACGGATATAGAATATAAAAGGTTGAAAGAGATAAGTATTCGTGCATCACGTGCAGGATATACGTCAATTCGTTCAGTACTTCTCCGAGCAAAAAAAGGAAATCCAGAGTTATTGAAATATAAAGATAAGTGTGACCTTGTCTTGGTGGATGCACCATGCTCAGGAATGGGAACAGTGAGAAGAATGCCCATGGCAAAATGGCGAACTACACCAAAACTTATTGAAAAGTTATCTGCAAATCAGAGAAAAATTTTAGAACATAATGCGCAGTATGTCAAAGTTGGCGGTTCAATTATCTATGCTACATGTTCATTTTTGCCACAGGAAAATGAAGAAGTCGTTCGCGATTTTTTACGAAACAATCCGGATTTTAAACCCGATCCAATCGCCGATGTTTTTGCTCACAATGATATTCATCTTTATCGAAAAGAATCAACTGAATATTTTTTAACATTATATCCGTCCATACATAAAACAGATGGTTTTTTTGTTGCACGAATGAAGAGAGTAGAGTAATATGAACAATGCTGAGTGGTTCGATTTTGTTTCCGAGGTGACAGATGATATTATCACCCGTCACACGCTTGGCGGATTGTTTTTACAAGTTTCACGAAACGGAATTATTGCTTTTGGGTATTCATCAGAGGAAATTGTTGCGCAGTCACCGTATTCTTTTATTCATGAGGATGATATTGCTATAGTTAAAAACAATCACACTGTTCTAATCAATGATCGAAAATCAGAATGGGTGAAGTATCGTATAAAACATAAGAACGGGCATTATTTATTCCTTCAATCGTATGGGAAACTTATACATTCTGCAACGGATCCGCTTGGTTACGAGATAATACTCTATACAAAAATTCTTAAAGATGAATATAATGATGTTACGGTTACCGGTGGCTTTCCATCATCGGAACAACACAATTATAAAGATTTATCATCTGAAAAAAAATCGAAATCTTCTTGGGAAAGTTCCCATCGTCACCATCACAAATTGCCGATTCCTTATAATACAGAAGAAGAAATTCGTATTTTATACCGTGCAATCAATAGCAGTACAAATGGTATTACAGTGGCGGATTGTCGCAAGCCGGATATGCCGCTTATGTTTGTAAATCCTGCATTTGAAGCTATGACAGGTTATGCAATTGATGAGGTCGTCGGAAAAAATTGTCGTTTTTTACAAGGTGCAGAAACCGAACAACCGGCATTAGACATACTCCGAAGGGCAATTCGAATGGCTGAACCTGTTGTTGTTACTCTACGAAATTACAAAAAAGACGGTACATTATTTTGGAATAAATTGGAACTTGCACCAGTACGAGATAGTGATGGAATCCTTACACACTATATAGGTATTGCCAGTGATATAAGCAGTGAGGTGATCTCTCGTAATCAAATCTCGGAGCTAAATCTTATGCTAGCGGAAACGAATGATCAATTACGCATAGAAAGAGACAGAGAAAGAGAGTATGCAAAATCTTTAGAGAAAATAAACGAGTTAAAAGATGATTTTGTATCGAGTGTTTCGCATGAGTTTAGAACACCTTTAGCATCAATTATTGGATTTGCTCAAACATTGCTCAAAGATAATACTATTTCAGAGCATTTAAGAGAAAAATTTATTCATATTATTTTTA
>JAYRWZ010000153.1:0-4712 GCA_041917875.1 Chloroflexota bacterium
ATAATTTGGACATCGTAATATTGCCATCGGCTATTTTACTCGTGAGTATTGCATTATCCGCTATTTCAGAACTACCAACTGCTCCTGCAATAATTTGCGCATTATCTGCACTTCCGCTCAAATCACCACCCATGGCTGTACTGCCCGGGGTCATCCAGCTTAATACACCTGAGGTAGTACTCGATAATACTTGCCCATTACTCGTCGGAGCAGATGCCGGTAAGGTATAAGTGATATCTGCACTTATATTATTTGGCGCACGGAAACCGACATAATTTGCACCATTCGGAAAATTACCCGCTGCATTATATTGCTCATAAAAGCGCAAAGAACGGGGACTATTATCATTATTAGCAAGCCAAAAATCAACATTACCAAATACAGCGGTATTTGCTGCACTGATAGTCATATTGCGCGTTCCATCAACGTTATTAGCATGAAAACCAAAAGAGCGATCAGCATTCGTATCAAGAATTAATCCCCTCCCCCCCGGTATAGCAGAATAATCACCTCTTGCTGTGTTAGACCAGCCACCTGAAATGGTTGAGACATATCCGCTTGCTGTGTTTCGTTGACCACCGCCGATCGACGAGCCATACTCACTTCCCGTATTAATAGCGCCTCCTGCAATAGTAGAATTACCACCGCTTGCTGTGTTATTACTACCACCGCCAACCATGGAACCCGCGCCGCTTGCTGTGTTATTCGAACCACTGCCAACTAAGGAATTCGTACCACTTGCCATATTTTGTTCACCGCCACCAATCGCGGAACGATATCCGCTTGCTATGTTATATTGACCCCCGCTAATTGTCGAGAATAAACCACTTGCCATATTTTGTTCACCGCCACCAATCGTAGAATAATTACCAATTGCAGTATTGAAAAGACCACCGCCAATTGTAGAGTATTGAGTGCTTGCTGTGTTACCCAAACCGCCGCCAACGGTGGAATACAATCCGCTTGCTGTGTTTTGCTGACCGCCGCTGACTGTGGAAAGATAGGCGCTTGCTGTGTTTTGATTACCGCCGGCAATTGTAGAATAGTCCCCGCTTGCAACTTGATTTGCATTAGTTCTTTCCATCTGCCAATCTACTGCCTTAGCACCACGCTTATTACCCCCAAAATTGCCACTATTAGGTATATTTGCCATGATTGCGCCTGTGCCTTTGGGACTTAAGACAAGATCAATATTTTGTTCTGTTCCACTTGGTTGAATACGATGAGCAGGTCGTGTAGCATTGGGGGCGGTTGTATTGCGCATTTCACTGAAGTGATTCAACCCACCTGCCTCAGCCCATGTCAGCACACCGGAACCATTCGTGCGTAAAAATTGACCATTATTGCCATCATCGGGCGGTAAAGTATAAACAATATTGGCATTTTGATTTGTTGTTTTGAATATTGTCGTCGTTGTATTATTCGGCGCTTCGATTTTTATTTCCGGTGTGCCGCCTGTATTGGTAATAAACAGTGATTGCGCCACAGTAAGTTTGCTTGATGTTGTTTGCTCACCTATTGCCACATTTCCCGTTGTACCTATAATCATACGCTCGGCATTATTGGTACGAAAACTTAATGGCTGGGCATTGAGAGTACCCAAAAATTTACCCGCACCGACGGTATTACCATCGAGTCCCCAACCATCAGCACTTTGCCATGAAAGCACCCCGCTGCCATCACTTGTGAGCACATCGCCATTATTGCCGTCATTTATCGGTAAGGTATATATAACATTGCTGCTTAATTGCGGCGATTTAAATGCGGTATATTGTGCGCCGCCATTTTCCATAATACGTAATTCACCGGTAGTATTCGATGTCGGCTTGATAATGACATTTCCATCTATTTGTGCATTGCCCGCAATATGCACACGTTCCGCCGGAGATATTGTTCCAATACCGATATTACCATTCGATGATAGTATTCTCATGCGCTCGGCATTATTTGTTCGTATAACCAGAGGAAAATTATTGCCTGTGCCCAGCCAGCTATTGGCATTAGCATTGGAATTACCTGCCAAAAGCCATTCCGTGCCTTGATTAAGAATACCCTCATAACGTTTTTCATTGGAGAGCCCGACAATTAAGCCACCATCTTCATCGGTACGTATTTCCAAGCCGTCACTTGCTTTCATCAACACATTACCTTGTATGCCATTGATGCCGGTCACAACGCCACCTTCAAGTTCAGCAGCTTTTTCGGCACGCATGGCATTGGCGGCAAACTCGGCTTGCAATGCAAAAGGTACGGCGGTTAATTTAGTACGTGTAAATTCGCCCGAACCTTGAAACGATATACCTATCCATGCATCGTCGGGCAAATGCTCCGGCAAAGGATGTACAGCACCAAGCATCACATTAAACAAACCATGCCCGAAATATACTCGCTGTTCTTCCTGCCATAAGGGTGTGGAAGATCCCACAGAACCGTAAAGAGCAAAGGTCAGCGAATACCAGCCATCACTTATCTTCGTATCACCTTGTGTGACAACACCTTGATAAGAAATCTGACGCGATGATTGCGCCTGAATATGATTTGCGGAGCTAAGAGCCATAATACCCGCAATAGAACACACACGAAATAATGTTGCAATCTGCATAATTTGTCCTCAATGAGTTAATTCAACAGATGCAAGTTAATCACTAAAAAATGCCCTTTGGGTACGAAAAAGGTACGAAAGCAAAAAAAAAATTCTTAATCTTCACACTCAAAATTGTTATCTAGTACGCTGCTATAGAACATTCACAACCCGTCGAGGTGATATCATTCTCCCCCATATTGTCATCCATACACTAAACTTTATCCGCTATCTGTCAATGATTTTTTTCTCATGACAGTCTTGATTGCGAGGGTACTTTTTCTAAGAATGGCACAAGTTCATGTATCACATCTTTCCAAATCTTTTCCGGCGGAGAACAATCATAAACAAGCCGCAACTGTGATTCATGACATGAATTTCAGCATTGCAGAGGGTGAGTTCATTTCTATTTTCGGACCGAATGGCAGTGGTAAAAGCACCTTACTTTCTCTTATTGCCGGTTTAGAAAAACCTGACAGCGGTGCCATACACATTATGACGCCGCAAGGAGAACATATACCGCCCAAAATTGGATTTGTCTTTCAGAACTACAATGAAAGTATGTTGCCGTGGCGCACAGTGCGCGGCAATGTGGAGCTTGCTTTGGAACAAACCATGTCGTCGCCATCTGAACGTAAAGTAACGGCAATGAATTTGCTGGAGAAAGTGGGGCTTGCCCACGTTGCCGAGCGATATTTTTATGATTTATCGGGTGGCATGAAACAACTCGTTGCCATCTGCCGTGCTTTTGCTTATGAACCCGATGTTCTTTTACTTGATGAACCATTCAGTGCATTGGATTTTGCCACCACACGTAAAGTGGAAATGGATCTGCTCTCGGTATGGAGTGAAAAGAAAAAAACAGCATTATGTATAAGTCATGATGTCGATGATGCCGTATTTCTTGCCGATAAAGTCATGGTTTTATCGCCAAGACCGGCACATATAAAAGGAATTATTCCCATAGATTTACCCAGACCGCGAACAATGGCGATGTTCACCTCACCCGAATTTTTTGCACTTCGCTCACAAGTCCTGGAGCTGTTTTCAATATGAAATGGAATTATCGTTTTGCCGGTATCATCAGCATTGTGATCGTATGGAGTTTATTGCATTATTGTCAGTTAGTATCGGCTTTGGTATTACCCTCACCGACAGAAGTAATATTTTCCTTACTCACTACATACCAAGACATTATATTTTGGCAGGATATTTTTTATACGATTCTGCGTACCATCACGGGTTTTTCCATTGGGACAATAGCCGGCATACTTGTCGGTTTACTCATGGGTTATTCCGAAAAAATGTATGATATGTTGGAATTTATTGTTGATTTTTTTCGCAGCATTCCCGCAACGGCATTATTTCCTTTATTTATGATTGCCTTCGGCATTGAAGACGGCTCTAAAATTGCTCTTGCGGCATGGACTTGTGGCTTAGTTATGACCGTCAATACTATGTCAGGCGTACATTCCGCTAAACAATTACGTATTAAAGCTGCGAAGACACTTCATATACGCGGCATCACTTTATTACGCAAAATAATTTTCCCCGAAGCATTGCCCCATATCGCAGCCGGTGCACGCATTGCTTTATCATTAGCATTAATTGTCATTATTGTCACAGAAATGTTTATTGGCACCAATGAAGGTTTGGGAAAAAGAATTACGGAAAAGCAACAAATTTTTGCTGTTGCCGATATTTATGTGGCAATTATCACCACAGGACTAATTGGTTATACCCTTAATCGCTTCGCTCTTGCCATCGAAAAACGCGCCCTTCATTGGCATGGGAAGTAATCACGAATCATACGATGATTATAAAAATTGTAGGCACTTTCTTGATCGATTCTCTTAAGATGTAATTGTGAAATACTGAAGATTCCCACCACAACTTCATTGCAAGCAATGTTATGTATGTCACCCTATAACGACGAAAATTTCATAAAAAAATGAGTGTAGCTCTCTGCTGGGTCGTAAATGTAAATATTTCAAAACCTTTTAGTTTTGTGATAATTATTACCGTTATACTCACACAAAAGCGGTTTTCATTGGTGAAATACGTTTAGATCATTGAAAATCATGCAAATCAATCATGTACATCCTTAAAATCACTATAATCTTAGTATAAT
>JAYRWZ010000154.1:0-1756 GCA_041917875.1 Chloroflexota bacterium
GTAGAATGCATCGTCGTATAATCAAGTAATGACTCCGTTTGCGATACCTTGCCCGCTCTTTTATAGACAAGAAGATTGCCCTGTTCCAACACACATAAACCCGCAGAGTCATATCCTCGATACTCCATGCGTTTCAGCCCCTCCATCACTATGGGTGCTGCTTGACGATGACCGATATACCCCACTATTCCACACATGGTTGCTTCCTATTGATAATTGAAAAAAACTTTGACGCTACTATGCTTTTTTTCGTGCCGCCGAAAATGCAATGACATCATACCATACAATAAGGTGACTTCCATGTATTGCCTTTACTTTAGCATATATACCTTTGCACTCATACAGTGTTTACCTCTACGTTTCGTCTTGCAAAACCATACAATCAATCACAAAAAAAACATATCCTATCAATCTCATGGACACTATCACCATACATCAACAAGCGGAACATGCTATAGCGGCTTTATGCACAAAAGACAGCCGTTTTTTTGACATCTTTCTCCATGATGCCTTTCTCTATATCAATACGCAAGGTCATAATTTTACAAAACAACAATATATCAACAATGTTGTGCTGTCCGACAATATGCGATGTATAGCCCAACAACTCTATCCGTTGAATATAGAAGAAAATTACCCTTTAACAACAGCAGAATATCTGGTGCATGACCATTATGTATCGGCTGGCGAGGAATATCATACCACATCACAATCACGGAGAATATATCATAAAAATTCGGACGGCACTTTTCAATGGTTATTTGGTCATACTTTTCCCCAAAGCAATATTGCATGGGATATACCTCATTTAATTGGTACTACTGTCGAATTATGTCCGCTCAGTTATAATGATATTGACGGTTTACTCCATGCCACCGACGATTCATTATGGCAATGGACTTTGCAGGGTCTTTATACACGACAGGATATGGAAAACTATGTCCGCAGTGCCTTGCGCGATCATGCTTCGGGCTCTGCCATACCATTCGTTATTAAAGACAGACAATCAGGTGATTATATAGGCAGCACACGCTTTGGGTGCATTGACCGAGAAAATAATAATGCAGAAATCGGGTGGACATGGATAAAACCATCCCATCAAAAAAGTTCCGTTAATACAGAAATAAAATATGCCATGCTTGAATATGCCTTCGAGCATCTGCAATTTCATCGTATTTCGATTATAACAGACAGTCGCAATCTCCGATCGCAAAAAGCCATTGAGCGCATAGGTGCAAAAAAAGAAGGCATAATTCGCTCTCATCTGATAACGCATAATAATTATATTCGCGACAGCGTCAGTTACAGTATAATCCGAGAAGAATGGGACAATATTAAAAACCATTTTCACCGGAATCTTCTTAGAAAAAAATAGTCATCATATATTCCCCAAAAATTCCCCTCATCGAGGGGTGGCGTTTATGTTCCCAAACCTATAAGATTTTCAAAATTATAGGTTTATCGCGAAGGGTGACGGAATATTATTTTTCTATTACTATGTCATCCCTGCGGGATTTTTGATGTACATTACGTTTTGTTATGATTAAATATAGCTCCGTAGGAGCGTCATCATAATAGCGTCATGGCAATAGATAATGCCATCCCTACGGAATTAATATCCAAAAATTCCCCTCATCGAGGGGTGGCGCGAAGCGACGGGGTGGTTGTATTTCTTTACACACAGCAAAATTCCCTCTTTTCCTTACCTCATCACCGCAAAGAGAACTTTCTGTCCTGTTGAGGGAATAATAAGGCA
>JAYRWZ010000155.1:0-2066 GCA_041917875.1 Chloroflexota bacterium
TGTGCAGGTGATACCGTTCATTTATCAGCAAACGGTGCATCGGAATATTCTTGGTCACCTGCTGAAGGATTAAATAATCCGACTATTGCCAATCCGATATTTAATGGCATAAAAACAACAGAATATACAGTCACAGGAAAAAATGCTACATGTTCCGACAGTAAAAAAGTACTCATTACCGTAAACAATAAGCCGATATTGTCGGTTTCTGAAAATCGAGAAATATGTCTTGGCGATACTGTTCATTTATCAGCAAACGGTGCATCAGAATATGTATGGTCGCCTGCGGAAGGACTGAATAATCCTACTATTGCCAATCCGATATTTAGTGGCACAAAAACCACAGAATACACCGTCACAGGGAAAATAGGAAATTGTGCCGATAGTAAAAAAGTGATAGTAACGGTGAATGAAAAGCCGACATTATCAGCTTCTGAAAGTAGAGAAATATGTCTTGGCGATACGGTTCATTTATCAGCAAGTGGAGCAGACAATTATGTTTGGACTCCAAGTACACATCTCAATAATCCATTTATTCCCAATCCGATAGCACAACCGACAGAAAATATCACTTATACCGTTCGTGGCACAAATAGTACCGGTTGTTTTGAAGAAAATGCAGTTTCAATAATCCTAAAAAATGAAGAAGAGAAAATAATTTCACTTGATATTTCGGACACAATCCGTTATGCACCGGGTACATTTGTTCCTGTGACAATACGCATACCCGCAGGTATTTCTCAAGCAACAATGAGCATCAACTATGATCCATGTTGCGTGAAGTGTGACAGTAATTTTATCCCGAATAATGATATTTCGACAGTTTCTCTCGACAAAAAATCTATTCGTTTTACGGTCATTTCACCGAATAAACAAGAGCGAGAAATTACATTGCCGTGCACGATGTATTTACCGCCCGATGGAAGACAATCAGAAAAACTCAGTATTTCGGATATTGTACACAGCGAACAATGTCTTATTGTGCGTGGCATGAATGATGAAATTCTTTATGATCTGAGTTGTGCATGGCAATTTAGGGGTGTGCAGAGCACGGGACGTTTCGGTATAGAAAGTAATGGCGCAAATGCCCGATTATATACAGGATATGGCGGCAATATTTCTATCAAAATATATGACATCACGGGTATTGAAGTATGGCACTATTCATCATACTATCAAACCACCGACATACAAGAAATACATTTACCATTATTATCGAATGGTTTATACATTATTCAAGCAAGCAATGGCCTCTGGCATGATGAATGTCTGATGATGAAATAAATTTCCTTCAATATTTACACTTTTTGGGGGAGGAATAATATGGAATCTGTTTGAAAAATTTGGAGAACAATACTTTTCTTCGTAAGTTGCACACAGTGGTTCACCAATTTGCTGCATATAAAACCTATCCGCAACAACTTGTATCACCACAACCCTTTACTCACGAATTCAGAGGTGAGCTATGGAACATATTCGTACTCATGACAACCCACAATCTATTTACAGAAATGCCGCGCAGACCAAGCAGCGGCAGGTACTCTTACTGTTAAGACAGCGACTTCGATACAAGGGATGATTCCGTGAATTGCATGGCTTTGGACATAAAACCATCTAAGTCCATACAAATCAAGGAAATCAATCATGGCAATCTTTCTAATCGAGTTAATGAATATTCTCAACCGGACATAAAAAATCCCCTCCCAACATCGAACTATGGCTGATGTTTCGCGACAGAACGCCATAAGACAATGTACACTTGAAAGGGGTATTATTCACAATCAATACGGAGTACGACTATGAATACATCGTAAAATTATGAAAAAATTTGCTTATGAGGTCGGTATTTCTACATACCCAATCAGTCATATGCACAGCAGTTTTCTGTTGAGCGGAGAGAAACGTATGCACTCAGCATATATAATGTCAGTAAATTTTTTATATCATTTTTTGTTTATTACTATGAAAAACACATATTTTGCAGAAAAGTTTCTGCACACACTCGCTTTATTGACTTGTTCAATGGTCTTATGTACAACATATAGCACAGCACAGGTATTCAGAAA
>JAYRWZ010000156.1:0-3162 GCA_041917875.1 Chloroflexota bacterium
AAGAACTTCGTCGTGGTCGCGGTATGCGTTCAGCTATTGATGAAGGATTCAGCAAAGCACTCAGTGCGATCGTGGACTCAAATATTACTACGGCACTCACCGGTATTATTTTATACTTCTTGGGTACAGGCCCGATACAAGGTTTTGCTTTGACCTTATTATTAGGTATTGCGACAACTATGTTTACGGCGATTATAGTTTCACGAGCAATGATGGAATTAACAATGCCTGAAAATGGTAATTATAATTTTGGTCAACCCAAAGATAACAATGCATAAATAGGAGAAAACAATGCAATTTTTACATGGAACAAACATAGATTTTTTGGGTAAACGTAAAACCTTGATTTACTTGTCACTACTTCTCAATGCCTTGGGTATCATCTTACCATTGGTACTCGGATTGAAATTCGGTATTGATTTTACGGGTGGTACTGAAGTTGGGGTTGAACTTAACGGCAAAGCAAATGCCACCGCGGAGATTCGCGAAATTGTCGAAAAAGGTGGTGTATTCGGCATAGAAATTAAATCCTTTGGGCGTGATAATCAGTATTTGATTCGCGTACCGACCGGAGCTTATGGTGCAAATGCAGATGTACGAAAAGCAATCGAAGAACGGTTACAGCAGGCAATGTCGGCAGAAAATGTCAAAATATTGATGGTCAATAATATCGGGGCAAAAGTAGGAAGTGAATTACGTACCGCTGCGCTTATTGCTGTTGTTCTTGCCATTGTTACAATTATGCTTTATATCGCTTTTCGCTTTGAATTTACTTTTGGTATCGGTGCAGCCGTCGCCATTGTTCACGATGTGTTGGTAACATTGGCTTTCGTCACAATATTTACCAAATTAGGTATATTAAATTTAGAAATGAATACATCCATGATTGCGGCATTTTTGACTGTGATTGGTTTTTCTGTCAATGATACCGTAATTATTTTCGACCGTGTTCGAGAAAATCTTGAAAAGCATAAAGCGATGAATATGATTCAACTTATGAATTTAAGTATCAATGAAACACTAAGTCGCACCATCAATACCGTTATGACAGTGGTTTTAGTGCTTTTAACTATGACACTCTTTGGCGGTGAAGGACTTGAAGGATTTGCATTTACTATGCTAATTGGTATTGTTACCGGTACATATTCTTCGATTTACATCGCAAGCGCATTTGTGATTTGGTACATACAAAATGTGCAGAAAAAAGACATTGAAGGCGAATATGAAAGTCAAAAATCTCGCTTAGCCAAAGCATAATTATTTGTTTTTTGATAATACTATATGAAATCGGCAACTCATCCATATAATGGCAATACTACTATAGCAGTGATTGAATTAGCAGACCAAGTCATTGGTGGGGTTGATGCATTGGATTTTACTGCAAGTGTTTCGGCTATAATTCGTGATGGCGGTAATCATATTATTCTCAACTTACATAATGTGGAGATAATCAATAGTACCGGCTTGGGTATGATTGTATCTGCCCATACCACATTGAGAAAGCATGGTGGTATGCTGACTTTGGTCGAGGTGCCGCAACGTGTAATTAAATTATTAGAAATGACACAATTAACTTCAATATTTACGATAATGCCAACTATAGCTGATGCATTGCAACGGAGTTAATAGCAAAGAATTTCTAAGATAGAAGTTATCTTCTACTTCAAAAAGTTAGCTCCGGTTTACTGTAAATCGGGGCTTTTTTATGGACTGACAATAATATCGGGATAAAGTTATGAGCGTAAAAATAATCGTTGGCGCACAATGGGGCGATGAGGGAAAAGGAAAAATAGTTGATTTATTAAGCGAAAAAGCGGATATTGTCGCACGCTATCAAGGTGGTGCAAATGCAGGGCATACTATTGTTGCTCATGGAACAAAATATGTATTGCATTTAATTCCTTCCGGAATTTTGCAAGATGATGTGCAATGTGTTATTGGCAATGGTGTTGTGATTGATCCTGTAGCACTTATGGATGAAATTGCCATTTTGGAATCATTGGGTATCTCAATTGCAGGGCGTTTATTTATCAGTCATAAAGCCCATGTGATTATGCCATATCATAAATTACTTGACAAAGCCAAAGAAGAAAGCGCAGGCGCATCAAAATCTATAGGCACAACAGGGCGTGGCATTGGACCTTGCTATATTGACAAATTTAACCGTACCGGTATTCGTATTGTGGACTTACTTGACAGGGATAAATTTGCTGAAAAATTACGTACGACTATTGCCGAAAAAAATCAGGTTTTGACGAAAATCTATGAACAAGAGCAACTTAATGTTGAGCAAATTGTGACAGAATATCTTGAATTCGATAAAAAAATAGACCCATATATTACCGATACAACCTTGTTGCTCAATAATGCTGTGCGTGAAGGAAAGAATATTCTTATGGAGGGTGCCCAGGGTGCATTGCTGGATGTTGACCATGGTACATATCCATTTGTAACAAGTTCTAATCCTACAAGCGGTGGGGCATGCACAGGTTTAGGGGTGCCGCCAACTGCCGTTCATTCTATTATTGGCGTAGTAAAGGCATATAGCACAAGAGTTGGAAATGGACCATTCCCTACGGAATTGCATAATGATATTGGTGAACATTTACGTAAAAATGGTCATGAATTCGGTGCTACAACAGGCAGACCCCGACGCTGCGGATGGCTTGACCTCGTCGCTTTGAAATATTCGGTAATGATTAATGGGATAACCGAAATAGCTTTGACAAAAATGGATGTTTTAGATGACTTTCTCACTATTGATATTGCAGTAGCGTATCTCTATAATGGAAAAAAATTAAAATCTTTTCCCGCCGATTGTGATACTCTTGATAATCTTACATTGGAATATATAACATTAGACGGCTGGAATCAGTCTCTGTCACTTTGCAAACACTATGATGATTTGCCCGAAAATGCAAAAAAATATATAGAATTTATAGAACATTTTGTCGGTGTGCCGGTAAGTATCGTTTCCACAAGCCCCGACAGGGAAGGTACAATACTTCGATAAGTGATTTTTTTTAAGCTCATGAATTTTCATGGGCTTTTTTTTTAACGTTATTTATGGTACGTATGATAATCTTAATACTCGGTATTGGAATTATTTTCGGTATAGTATGTATGGACTTATTGTCTTACATAATTCACAGATTTGTTATG
>JAYRWZ010000157.1:0-9590 GCA_041917875.1 Chloroflexota bacterium
CCATAAAAAGATATATCGAATAATTGATTTTCTTTTGTCTTAACAGGCATATTGACAACATTTGGATTTGTATTTTTCGGGAGAGAATCAATAACCGGAGGAATAATTTTAGTATCCATTGGCGGTGTCGCCAATTTTAATGCAATACCTAAACGCAGTGCATTATGTTTCCAGGAAAGATCTGTTGTTATATTTTGTAATCCGACAGAGAAAAATACTTCAGGAGACAACAAAAGAGTGCGTACTTTATTGAGAGGAAATTCCATACTCGCTCCGAGCATAAGACTATTTTGTAGTGTTGCAATATTTTCGAGATTGCCTTGACGTTCATTGCGCACTTTTTGCCTATTTTCAACAAAAACAAATCCTGCTTGCTCTATGCTTTCTTTTTGGACAAATGCAATATTGTCAAGATATGCGACACGCATTCCGGTAAATAACCGCATACCCTTAAATGGATTATAGGACAATAAAGGTTCTAAGCCGATTGAGGACATTGTGGCATTGATTGTATGAATAATAGGTGCTTGTTGCACAAGACGATTTGCGGCTATGTCAAAAACAGGCTTATTTTCTGTTGTTTGTAATTCCCCGCTCATATTCGAGTATGAACCGCGCAATGATATACCAAATTTATTAGACAAAGGAAACTCATAGAGTCCACCGAATGAAAACTGATTGCCGGAACCGCTTTCAAAACGTTGGCAACAATTATCTATGCCGGGTAATTGTTGGAAATCTGTGCTGTGAATATTAATTGTAAAATGTGAGAATATGCCAAAGCGCACACGTTGATTATCCACAATAGTTTGTGAAGAGCTTATAGAAGTAAAGAGTATCCAAAACACAATGGCATATTTCATATATTTACTTTACCATTTCGTAAATGTGGTAACTATATTCTCATTTTTTGTACGTAACACAGCATAATAATACCCCGAAGCTAAAGATGGCAGAAAAAATGAAAATTCATATTCTCCCGATTCTAAATATCCTAAATTTTTGCGCATTATTGTTTCACCCATAACGCTGCATATCGAAAGTTCCGGTTGTGTCGGTTCACTCAAAGCAATTGCAAAAAATATATTCTTGTCATGTACATCAGTGTCTTTTACCGAGACATGTGTTTTTACGGCATTCATAACAAGGCGTTTTCCACCTGCTTCACAAATATCGGTAAAGATAATTGACAATGAATCATTACGAATAATAAACGGGCATCCATCAGAGAAGAACAAGGTATCAATGGTAAAATCTGTACGTTCATCATTCCCGAAAAGTGTCAAAAAAGTAAAAGTCATTAGTGTATCATTATCATTTCTTCTTATACCCTGAAAATCAATTTTTCGTCTTCCCGTGACTTTGTCAATTTTGCCGATTGGAGTGCCGAAACGCGGATATAACAGCGTGGCGTTAAATGATGCACTGCCACTGAATTGTTGCGGTAATTCATTTTTTATTTGCACTGAAGAATATTGCACTATAAGGGGAATTTGTAAACGTCTGCCTGTCAAAACATCAAGTGTTCTTTGTCCGGAACCGACAGATAAGGGTTTAGAGCTGTCAGCTTCACCGCAGATTCCCTCACCAAGCAGAGTAATATATGTATAATTTTTATCAACTTTGGGTCCCTCACCGATAAAATTCACACGTATGCGTGAACTTATACGCCCAATATCTTTGGGACTGAATCGAATTTTCAATGATTGAAATTCCTGTGGTTGTAATGCTATAACAGTATCACCATCAATTAATGAAAATATTTCTTTACCAATATCGGGAATCCTCGTCGAAAGAATATCAACTTGACTAAATGAAATATTCTTGACCGAAGGTGAAAGTAATGAATCCTTTGATGTACCAACAGATACTTTACCAAAGTCAATAAGAGTATTACTAAGTTGTATGTTCTTTTCTATAGCTATACCGCGTAATGGAATATCAAATGACTGAATACCGATAAAGCATCGAAGTATAGAATTTTTGATACCGGCTGATGTAGGATTAAATTGTAATTCAATAGAGCGACAGGCAGGATTAACAGCAGGAAATATTCCTTGATTACCGGAAACTAAACGAAAATTATTTTCGGTATCATTGATAATGCTTGCAGAGTCTAATTTGGCTGTATATTGTGGTATTGGGGTCATACATACTACATTATTACAAAGAGAATCTTTTGTGTCATCCACATAAAGTGTCCCCATATCTATTGATGTTATGGCGGTAATTTGTGGAGCTGTAATTGACCAAACATTATCGGATATATCTTCTTGCAACACGACATCTTTTATACTCCACACTAAAGCCGTACCATTAGTATATGTTGCCAGTATTCGGCTGCCAAAAGTATCCCAACGGACAGTATTTGCCGTAGCTTGTACTCTATCTACCTTTCGTTCAATAGTCATTGTTTCAGCATTAAGAATTGCAAGTTCACCGGAATTAAAAGCAACAGCGATATTTTTCCCGTCGGGTGAATATTCAATATCATTAATATTTGAAGGGAATGAAAAAACAGATCCGTCTGAATAACGAATAATTCTCCCGTTTATCGAGGCAACTAATTGCTCATTATTTTTAGGATGTTGTATATACGCTACTTTGCTGTCACCGCCGGTAAAAAGCGGGTGGCAAACTCTGTTTGATGTGCTGCTATAATCATTATGTAATATATTTACCTGCGTTTCACATGCACTATTATCTTCACTTGATGTCAAAATTTTAAAACTATGTTTATCAGCTTCCTTACGAAAATCTGCAATTGTGATTCTACGAATAGGTGCTGTATGTGATGTCGGTACTTCTGAAAATTTATTTATCTGTTGCACAGAAGAAATAATAATTTTATTGTTTTCACCATTCGCAATATAGGATAATCCATCAGGCGTAAAAAATCCTGAAATACAGTTTTTTAATGCGGCAGATGCGAACTGATCGGTCTGTGAATATGTATCACTTTCAAATAATGCAGCACCATTTTTTCCTGCAACTGCAATATGTGTTATGGTATTACTCCATGATACCGTTTGCGGCGCTAATATTTGTCTTCGATTTATAAAGGGAATTATCGGAGATTGTATTTCATTCCCCGTAAAAGAATCCCATATACGCAATGTTGAGTCTCTTCCTACAGTAGCGGCACGTATGCCATCAGGACTGAAACATCCTTCATAAACATCTCTTCTGTGTCCCATAAGAAACACAACACTGTCAGGTGTTTTTACATTTAGCAATTGAGCACGTAGCAAACATTGAGTGCTTGGTGTAAATGGTACTTTCCATAGATAAGAAAATCCCGTAACTTTATTGATCACAGGCAACCATGTTATGCCATTATCTGTGGAATAATCAAGTCGTACAGTATCGGTAGGCATTACACCGCTCCACTCAAGAGTCGTGGTATCTCCGGTCACAAATATTTCACCGCCATTGGGTCTTTTTACTGTAATTTGTAATTCTTTTTTTCTTTTTCCCGCAAAGCCTCCTGTTGCATACAACAAAGATTTTTTGCATATATTTCCTTGCAACATTATTTGATCAAATGTTAAACTTGAATCCTGTGGAGCAAATGTTACGGTAAATATTCTTTTATCTCCTTTATTGAGCTTCCAAGGAAACGCTACTGTGGGCACGATGCTAAATGCCGGATTATTTACGATTATAGAATTAATCTCAACATTATTTGAAAGAGCTGTCACCTCAACATCTTTACTGTCGGTTTTGCCGGGTTCATTGGTGAATTTCACGATCAATTCGGAGAATGAAATTTTTGGCAAATGCTGTTCGGGAATTATATAACTGAGAGTGTCGGTTACGGCAAATGGAATATACGAAATAATTGCCTCACGTGCAGTATTGCACGACACATCTGTTTCCCATTCAATTGCGCATGGTTTATTATTAATTGCTACATCATAGATATTTCTGTAAGCATCTACAAGCTGTGTCGCAGAAAGTACATTATCAAACCAGAGACCTTGAGTTTTTTCCGCAATATTTTTAAGAGCATCAGGTAAAGAAAAACGTACCCCGACACAATAGACCGTTGTCTGTTCTTCTTGTGCTTTTTGTAAAACGGCATCAGGGTCAATGTTCCCCTGTCCATCGGTAAGCAGTATAAGTATTTTTTTATACTTAGCGCGATTTATAATACGCAAACCTGCTCCCACTCCATTAATAAATGCACTATTATAATTTGTACTCCCATTAGGATTTAAATTTGCGAGAGCACTGATAAGTTTTTGTTTATTATTGGTAAAATCTTGGTTAATATAGGAATCATGATCAAAACTTGTGACAGCACACTCCGAACCATCATTCGGTAATGCGTCAACCCACCATTTTCCGGCTATTTTCGCTAATGCCATATTCGTTGGTTCGTACATTGCCATCGAACCGGAAATATCCATCACCAACACGGATGATATTCTTTCAGGTATATGACCTTCAGGACATTGAATCAGCCGCACTGAACGCTGCACGCCATTTTCTATTACACGAATATTTGTCGGATTAACTGATGATATTTGCTCATTTGTTGTATTTCTTATACTTATTGATGCCGAAACTATTGGTAATTGTTCGGTTATTACTGAGTAAACGTTTAAGGATTGACCCTGCGCACACACATACCATATGCAGAATACAAAATAAATGAATAGCGTCTTTACTACTTTTTTCGTTAATTGGTACATACAATATTTCCTCAAAATCTAAGATATGATTTAATGAATAACAGAAAACGGAATCGTATGATATGATGAATCACTATAGATTGACACGAAGTATAAACCGGAAGGATATGATTGCACATCAATCACATGATTATTATCGAAATAATACGGATAATATGTATCAACAACTCTTCCTATATAATCAGTTATGACAATTGAAATCGGGCTCTTTTGATTTTGCTCAAAATGTACTGTAAGTGTTGAGGAAGCAGGGTTCGGATATACCATAGCATTTGATGGCATAATATCATTACGTTCATCTACGCTTACGGAATTTTTTGGCAGCCATAATGCAAAATTCGACGAATAATTGGTACCGGCTCTTTGGAAACTGCCACTTACAAAGACAGAATCATTTCTCGTGACTATAGTAGTAACACTTTTATCTGTACCACTGCCCATTCGATACCATTGTTGTTCTTTTATATCCCAATATGCAATATTTTGTGCTTCTGTATTTCCCGCCGCTTGAAAAGAACCGCCTACGTATAGTTTATCATTATCAACATGAATATCATTAATAAGCGGGAAGATGCCCGAAACAACACCATTTTGCAAGTCAGACCATGTAGTACCATTCCATTGCATAATATTATTCATAAATATACCATTCACTCTTGAAAAAGTGCCTGCTGCATAGAAAGTGTTCCCCACAATTTCAATATCCACAACAGGAACTATTTCATTTGTGCCGGATAAGCCCATTGAATTCCATTGTGTCCCATCCCATATTGCCACACCGGTCATAGCTTTGCCGCCGCAAGCGGCGAATTGCCCGCCGATAATAATTCTGCCATCGGGTAATTTTTTTATTACCTGAACACGTGGTACATAATTGGTCGAATTAAGCGAAATACCGCCGCCGACATCATGCCATTGACTGCCATCCCATCGCGCAATATGATTTACTGTTTTTCCTCCTACTTCGGTAAACGTTCCTCCGATATATAAGTCATTACCGTCAACTAAAAAACAATCAACGGATAAATATGTTGTTCGTGCACCCAATGACACAGCTCCCGTTACTCCACCTTGAAATTCCTTAAATTGTGTTTTATCATATTCCGCAATACAAAAGGCATTTGTTCCATTGATTCCTGCAAAATCTCCACCTATCAATAAAGTATTTTTATATTCTGTCATACTTGATAAAAAGCCGGCAATAGATTCTAATTGAGATATTCTTCTATTTGTAATTCCGCCTTGAAGCCCGATACCTAATGGAGACCATGCACCATTTTTCCATTCTGCCAAACCATTCACACGTGTATTACTTCCATAGGTAAATCCACCCATGGCAATAATGTTATTATTAAGTGAAAATATTTTTACTGTTTTTAATGAATTATTATCTATGCCATATAATCCATTTATTGCTTTACTTGAAAATGGCTCCCAACGTTGCGTATTAAGTTTATACAAAGCAATATTATTAACGTATTGTCCACCTGCTTCTTTAAATTTTCCTCCGACAATAAGTGTGTTTTCATCACAGGCAAGTGCTTTAATTACATTACTCGCCCCTCCCTCACTTGGGATACCGCTGCCCAATGCAGACCAACGATTCGTCATTGCATTCCAGACTGCTATTCCATTGGCAGTAATTCCATCAACTTCTTCCAAATTTGAATAAGCGACAATAAGATTATTCGCATTCGATATGAGTTGAATACCTCCTGTAATTTGCGTTTGTGATGTAAATTTTCCAAATGTTTTTACGGGATCTGTCCAACGTTGTCCATCATAATAGAGTAATTCAGGTATATTTATTTTCGGTGATGTATTGAGAATAATTTCATTCCAGTACCACGAACCTGTTACAAAGAGCTTATCCCCGACAATAGCAAAACCCGTCACAGAATTTTGCCAGGAATTTCCAAGTGAAATTTGTGGTGCATCTGACCATGTATTACCATCCCACACTGCAATTTTTGCTTTTATTGTATCGGCATCTGCTGCTGTAAAAGTACCGCCGATCCACAACTGATCTTTATAAACAGCGAGTGCATTAATTGTTCCGCCATAAACGCCTTTTCCTACATTTTCCCATTCATTTCCTGTCCAACGACAAATACCATTAACTGTTTTTCCATTAGCAACAACAAAATTCCCCGCAACATATAATTGATTTTTATACTCGCAAATAGCTGTAATTGCTCCATCAAGTGCTTTATCGAATTCCTCCCATTGCTCGGTTTTCGTATTCCATAAAGCAATATTACTGACATCTAAGTCACCTGCTTTTGTAAATTCGCCGCCGACAACTATATAATCTTTCCATTTTCTGAGAACATTTACTATGCCATTCGTCCCCGCTCCCATTTTTTTCCATAACCCCACTTGGGTATCCCATAATGCTATATTATTACCGGCATTGGTAAATTCACCGCCGACATAAATTTTTGTTCCATCAATCAATGTCGCCTTTACGGGTGAGTCAGAATGACCGTTTTTTTGAATGGCGTCAATACCCGGCGCACCAAACTTATCATCCCACCGATAGTCTTCGGGGTACTGAGCAAACAAGGTACATGTGTGAAGTACCAATAGTGCTAAAGCAGGAACTATGTGTTTCATGTTCATTTTCTCTCTCATTATGTTATTCTGTATCAATGACACCTGTGCCTGTGTTTTATCACGAAGAGAGTTCTCTATGGGCTGGTTTTACCTCTACTCTATTGCAATCTGCGTAAATTTGCTCACGTTCCGTGATGAAATCCATCTTCAAGTGTCTTTAGTCTTTACACAGGGGATTATATACTTCATCGAATGTCAGTACTAGAGAAATTATGACTAAAGAGACATTACATTCTTATACCGATGAAGAATTGGTTGTTCTATTTACAAGCGACCATTCTATCGCTGCTCATGTCTTCGGTGAGATCTATGACCGTCACCGCAATCGTGTGTATGCGTATGCACTGCGTGTTACGGGCAATAAAGATGATGCACGCGATATTCTACAAGAAACGTTTATCAAATTGTATCAGGCATTGCAATCAACCACTATTGCCAATATCGGTGCTTATACATTAGTAACAGCACGCAATCTGTGCCTCAACAGCAAACGTACACGCAGAAATTTTGAACCACTGACAGAAGAAAGTGCAACGCATGAGTTCTCTAAGCAATATGAAAATAAAGACTTAGTTGTACAACTATCAAAGGCATTGCGTTTTCTTGACTTTGACCAAAGAGAAGCGTTTGTGCTTCGTTATTATCACGGGCTTGAATATGAAGCCATAGCCGAAATAACAGGACAAAGTATCAATACAGTTCGCAACAGAGTGTGGCGAGCAAAAGAAAAAGTAAGACATCTTCTTGCTCCTATTATGAATGATTTTTTTATCTGAGCGTTATGAGTGATTATCAATATTTAATTCATGAATATCTCGAAGGTACACTTTCCGAAGAATTACAGACTTCTCTTTTTCAGGAGATGTCCGGTAATGAAGCATTACGTCATGAATTGTTACTACAAATCCATTTACAACAACAAGCACAACATGACTTTGCAGCTTTAACGGCTCCCGATGATGTCAAAGAATCATTATTTATTGAATTAGGTTTATCCGAGCCGGCACACACCGCTCCAATCATAACACCATCAGCTACAGCGACGGGAACAGGATCTTTGATGAGTCAAAGTATTGCTACAGTTTCTACTTTATGTCTTGGAGCACTTATTGGTTGGTATGTTCATTCATTACAACCCACTCAGCAATATACAGACAATATCTCCATACCTCGGAAATATAGTCCGCAGGTTTCTGCAATAGCATCATCATCCACGCTACCAACAACTCAAAAAATAGACAGACAGACATCTGTGAGACCTTCACCGACAGTCTCACAAAAAAATATTCCTGTTGTGCCACGTTCTTTATTTTCCGAGGACAAAAATCGCTCTCATGAACAAATAATAACATCTTCAGAAACACCGTCCATTATTCCTCTTCCATCATTGAATACACACGTACCAAGCATGGCTCCGAGAAATAATCAGACATTGTCAATGCAGTCACCCCCAACAATACAACAATTATATTTTGAAGATTATGCCATTATTACCAGATTTTCTACATTGTATCCATTAGGTAATAATTCATTTTCCGGACAAATAGTGCAAGTACTCTATGCACTTGAAGATAACAATAGTATTGGATTAGAGTATTCGACCGGCACATTTACAAAACCGTCGAATGAATTATATGATGGCGAAATGCGCACAATACAAAAATCACAACAATTTTCTGCATATTCTGTTGCAGCAAGTCATCGCATGGATTATTTAGAAGTGCTAGATATTATACCTTTTTCTACTCTATCATTAGGCAGCACGATCACAGGCGAGCCAATCGCAAGATTTTCCACCGGATTTTCATGGACACCGGAAAATAGAATTTCTCTTGGTGTGGGAACCGATGTTTCGACCATTGCATATAGCCAGTCTGATGGCTGGAAATCTACAAGTTCGGTCAATATAATGGGTTCTTTATCCATACGATTTTAATATAAATAATTAAGAAATTATGATATTACATGAATAAATTCCCTAATTATACCGAAAACAGAGTAGTTTTGGTGTTTGAAATCCTAACAAATCAAGGAAATCAATCATGTACATCCTCAACTCACTTCAATCCTGGTATAAATTTTAAGAACCCGAATCGTTATTTTTGAAAAATTCGGGTTCGTTTATTCAGGAGTTCTTAAGTTTTTACCTCGATTACAGTAATTAGTTAGGATGTGTAATGATTTCACAAGCACTTTGTTTATAGTATCGAAGTCAAAGATTTATAGTAATCACAGATTTTGATGGAATGTCAAACTTGTATTTACTCATATCACAGC
>JAYRWZ010000158.1:0-4938 GCA_041917875.1 Chloroflexota bacterium
ACAAAATGCGCATTTTGTATTGAATGAGCAGAGCAGCGAATCACTAAAGCACTGTTCTCATTACGGCATAGAGAAATTTCCTTTACTCAAATTTGGATAGATAAGCAAAGTTTTGTAGTTTTGAAGAAATTAACGACGCATTGCGTCAATACGAGTGTTGTAGGGCATTTTAGAAACCGACAATGAATAAAAGAATTCAATTTTTAATTGCGTTGACAGTGATACTAATATCCTGTTCGACAAACAACAAAAAAAATATAATGACAGGACAGGACAAATTCACTTGGAACATACAGTTGGCAGGTTATAACCACGACCAAGCTGACCAAAAAGGAGAAACAAATTATAACGATTTTTTAAACGAATTTGACTCTTTCCCTTGGCTTGACCAGATTGAAAAAGCAAATCAGTTTCAAGACAAATCTGAACCGACTCTTTCAATTAAAGACTTAAAAACAGGTAAGGACTTTTGGATTTCAATGTCGGGTGACAAGAATAATCACGGATACATAATTGGTTATGTTTATCCGAAAGAGAAAAAAGGGCTTCTTGGATTTAGTAAGCCGAAACAAATCAGATGGCTTGAAATGCGACTGACAGAAGACACACAGACTGTCAAAGAATTGATCAAATTGTTTTTTGACAGAGACTATAAAGAGTTTGAACCAAAAATCAGGAAATTAGAAGACTTCGGAAAAATGCAAGCAGCAGATTTAGCAGACTGAAAAATATGGACTATAAAGAAAAAACGCCCTATAACAGCACCTACCCAAAAGGCGGGGTTTCGTGTTCCAAAGACAGTTTTGTGGTTAATCAAACATTAGTTTTTCAAATCATCCCGATAGCTATCGGGAGTGGTAAAAGACCCGCCCTTCGGGTAGCTGCAAAACGTTAGCGGTAACCCATACCGACACAATCCTAAAATTCAAACACAGAAAAATATGAGCTACGACATATATTGCTACAAATCACGACTTGGAAAACCTAATTTAGAAGAAGCCCAAAATGCAATTGAGGTTAATGAAGAAGTAGAAGCTAGTATAGACTCTGAAACAAAACTTAAAATCGCAAAAGCACTAATTGACTACAATCCGAGACTTGAAATTTTTGATTTTGATTATGAAGAAATCGCTAAACTTCAAGGAACAACCATTGACGAAGCAAAAAAAGAATTTAGTCATATTGAATTAAACACACCAGAGGGTGACCTAGCAACACAAATTACAATTTTTGACGACAATGTTTCATTTACAATTCCATATTGGTATTCAGGGAACAATGCGACAGAAGTTTTTAATAAAATTTCTGACTACACAAAAATTATTAGACAAACAGCAGGATATTTTGTTTACGACCCACAAACAGACAAAGCATTTGACCCATTGACTGAAAATTTATTTGGACTTGACATTTACCAAAATATGACAGGACAAGTAGAAAAAATGAAAACAGAACAAGCACAAAATATAGTAAAGAGACCTTGGTGGAAATTTTGGTAAATAGAAAAAATGCCTACCGCTAACACGGGTAACTGTTGCACAACTCATCGTTAATTTTTTAGAAAATACTATTAGTTGCCCATAAAAATAATATACTTCGGATACAGTGGGATCATGTAAACAAGTGACGCATTCCTCAATGACTGTCTATGATGTATAGTGTTGTTATGTAGTTAGTTGCTCACGAATTAAGAAAGTTACTTTGCTATCTCGCTTCTCCTTTGTAGTTTTGCAGGCGTAGGGACGTTTTAGTCACATGTGATAGGTGACATTCATTTCAAGATCAAAACAATGAAAAGCAAATTTTTACGATTAGATAAACCTTGCAATGAAGAATGGGATAATATGAAACCTAATGCAAAGGGTAGATACTGTGCTTCATGTTCCAAAAATGTCATTGACTTCACGTCGCTCAATCTGTTTGAGATTTCGGATATTATGAAAAAATCCGGAAATAAAGTATGCGCAAGACTAACAAATTCTCAATTAAATTCCCCTTTATTAGATTTAGACAACCACTACGAGTTAAACATCCCCACATCGAAAGTAGCCGTAGGATTGATACTAGCTACTTCATTAGCCGTAGGACAAACCCCGCACGTTGAGCAACAAGGGATAAAAACTGAGTTTATACAAAGTTCAGAATTACCATTAAAGTCATTCAGTGAAGAAATAGCTCTTGGTAAGTCTGATGAACTAAAGTGCAATGACAAAGTTGTATTTAAAGGAATTGTGAATTCATATACTTCAAAAGAACCTGTTGAAAATGCAAAAATTATGTTTGTAACATCTCGAAAATTACTAAGTACATATACTTCAAAAGACGGCACATTTTCATTAGAAATACCTTCGAATTTCATTGACAGTGATAATGTAATAAGAGTTTCATACTCTGATGTTGAAGCAGAGAACAAAAATAAGAAATTTGACAGATATTCAACAGAAAATTATTTACTTTCTGAAGAAGAATTACAGTCTGATTATTCAATAATAGCAGAGCCAATATTATTACGTTTTGGGGGTGTTGGTTATTACTCCGAAAATGAAGAACCTGTTGTATTAGATAATGGTATAGAAATTAAATATTCTGAATTTGTCAATGCTCAATCGGATAAAAAAAGTAGTTGTAATCTTGAAAATAAGGATTATATGTATTTTGCCTCAAAATTTGCAATCGCCATTTATGGCAAAAAGGCAAAACATGGGCTATACATATTAACCGATAAAACAGAGTAATAAATCCCGCTAACACCGATAACCATTGCACAACGCAACGTTTTTTTTTGGATACACTATTAGGCAATGTGATAGTTTACCATCAATCATTGACCTCTATTGATCAACAGCACTGAAGCTGAACGGTTTTTTTTACAATTAACAAGAGAAGAATGAAAGCCGTGATTATTCTTATCTTTGCAAGTTATTCTGAACTTTTTTACTATGCCGATGCAAGATTCTCCAGTTCTCTGGCAACCGGAACGTTTATCGAACGATCTGGTGCATTTACGTCCCATGCTCCATGATGATTGTGAAGAATTATACTCGATTGCTTCAGATCCGCTTATTTGGGCACAACATCCTGAAAATGACCGATATCTCTATGATGTGTTTCGACCATTTTTCTTGTCGGCTTTTGAACATCACTATCCATTTGTTATTCTTGATGCGGTAAGCGGCGCAATTATCGGCTCGACACGCTATTATGATTATCAGCCCGCCCATTCCTCTATCGCCGTCGGCTACACATTTTTGTCGCGAAGCTATTGGGGAACTTCATACAATCATGCGTGTAAGTGTTTGCTTTTGGATTATGCCTTTCTTCAACTGGACAAAGTGTTCTTCCATATTGGTGCAATCAATATCCGTTCGCAAAAAGCTGTGCAAAAATTAGGTGCAACAATGGTGCGCACTTATGAAACCGAAAAGCGCGGCACAATAATCCCGCAACAGGAATATCTTCTCGAAAAAGCTGTTTGGCTACGGCATGATTCGTAAATCACAGTTGATGTTTGCGGATACTTTTTTTGCCGAAAACTGAGGTCAGAGGATATTTCTCTCCATGAAATACCGTAAGTTTGCGCCATGCAAACATCAGTTTTCTTTCGTTTTTCCTATCGTTTGATGAGCCGATACCCATCGAGCTTTATCGGAGCAATCATTATGGGCATAGGCTGCTGTGCGATTGCTGCTTTTAGTGTGGTTTACGGCATATATGCAACCCATACAATCCGCAATGCCGCCCGAGGTGTCAGTTTTATTCTTTCTCTTGAGCCGCAAGAGAGTGCTTCATCATTACAAACATTGCGTTCACATCCTCTGATAGACAGTGTGGCAATAGTTTCTTCCGATGAATCTCGTTTGTTTATTGAAGATATTGTCGGTACTTCACTTGACTCAATCGCTTTGAATACTTCATTACCAACGGTGATAGGGGTGTTTCCAAGTATGCATTGTTCTTCCTATACTGATTTTAGCTCCATTACCGAGCTGTGTGAGCGGCTTCCCTTGACTGACAATATTGTACGTGATATGAGATTAGAGCAATCATTCATCGCACAAAGGCGACATCATAATCAAATATCATTTTTGGTGAGCATAGTACTCGGTATGCTTTTGGTGCTTTTGGTGACAATATATACCCATAGTGTAGGTGCGAAAGTTGCTCTTGATGCATCGTTGTTTTTTCATAGCGGCGCAACGCCATTTTTTGCAGCAATGCCTTGGATAGTAATGATATGTTGCGGCATGGCTATTGGTACGGTTGTCGGCGCAGCCATACTTGGCGGCATAACATTAATGATGGATGTTTCTGCATATTTTATTATGTCGGATACCGTCGAATTATCGCTATTAGTGTCGGTGCTCTTATGGAGCATCGGCTTCATACTTATTCCTTTGCGATTATACTTTGCCGCCTTGTTTGCATCGGGCGGCAATGCCGACAAAGAGTAAAATCCTCCATATATACGAGCGAATAGTGCTCATAAACCGCTGTAACGCTTTAGCGCACCAGACGCGTGGAGCGATAGATTAACATAGGAAACAAGGCAGCAACAACAGTATAAAGTGTTGTCGCTATACCGTATTGTAAGAAAAAACCTGTGAAAGACATTTCGGTGGGGCGCACATAAAAGAAAAAATATGCCAGATTGTGGATAAATGAACTTACCCCCACGGCTAAAAGTAACCGCATTCCGCCAAGTGATTTAGGTATTTCAACATGACGGAAAAAGAATCCTGCGGTAAAACCCGCCATCGTTTTTGCCAAAGCATTCGTGCCAAGGACATCCGCCGATACCACATCGAACAGCAATCCGCATATAAATCCTGCATACAATGCTATAAACTGCCCTTCAGCCAATGCTATCCATGCGGTCAGCACAAGCAATAAATCCGGTGCAATACCTTGCACGGAAATTAGCCGTACAAATACGACGTG
>JAYRWZ010000159.1:0-9942 GCA_041917875.1 Chloroflexota bacterium
GTTTTAGAACACTTGTCATCAGATATGAAAAAAAATCAGTAAACCATCTTGCTTTTTGGCATTTAGCCTGTGCTATTATTCTCTTAAAGAATCTTTAAACAAGTTCATCGAAAAAGGCACATGGTCTGAGAAAAGAAATGTCACTAGAGATAATGAGTTTGATAAATTGACTTGGTTACCGCAAACCTTGCCTAATATCAAAGAAATTCCTGTTTTATCTATTGTGACCAATTCAACAAATACTCCGGGAACGCAAGATTATCTTAACGATCAACTACGAATAGATCTTGAATGTTCCGTTGTTTCTACCGTCTTTGATCCATTAACAGTTTCTGTAGAAGAAGACAATGAAATTATTGCGGATAATGGTATCTATGTATCGCCCAATCCAATTTCAAACAATGCGGAAATTGGTTTTACATTAAAACAATCGTCATTTGTCACAATAGAAATTGTGAATATTTTAGGCGAAAAAGTTGCAACTGTGTTTGCCAATCAACTTGATGCCGGATATAGAGCATTGTATGTTTCGACAGACGCAGTATCAGCGGGCAGTTATTATATCAATATCAGAACTGCTCAAGGTTCAGCTGCAACGCCAATAACTATAATTAAATAAATATTTACAAACAAGTTATCTATCAATAAAAAAAGCCCTTCAAAAATTGAAGGGCTTTTTTTTGATGTACTTATTCTAACATTTATCCAAGAAATGAAGCTATACCATTTTTACAATCGTCAGTCATACGGGTGAATGCATTCATTGCCGAAGCATAACGCAATCCGTCTTCTAAAGACATACCATGTAAATTGCGCAACATTTCTTTTGTAATCATCAATGATGATGCACTGTTTTTTATCAACGTTTCGGCTAATCGCTGCACAGTATCATCCAATTCATGAGCGTCCACGGCATGAGTTATCAAACCGATGCGTTCCGCTTCCAATGCCGTAATATTTTCTGCAGTCAGCAACATATTTCTTGTACGTGTATCCCCTATTTTTTTCAATAAATAGACCATAACAATCGCAGCAACAAATCCAATTTTGACTTCCGAATAGCCGAAGAGTGCTTTTTCTTTACTCGCTACTACAAAATCACAAACTCCGGCAAGCCCGCACCCTCCTGCAATAGCAGGGCCTTGTACTTTTGCAATCACCGGTTTGGGGCAAGTATAAATTGTATGAAATGTTTCCTGCAATAAACGAGAATCAACAAAATTATCAATAATTGAATATTCAGATATTTTTTGCAAATATTCCAAGTCAGCGCCTGCACAAAATGCCTTACCTGCACCTTCTAAAACAATAACACGCACAGCATTATCGGAGGACAAAGCCGAAAAAACATTACGCAATTCCGTTAACAATTCTGCATTAAGTGCATTCCTTTTTTCAGGGCGATTAAGCGTAATTGTTGCAATTGATTCATTAACACGAAGTAGAATTGTATTCATAGACAGCAATAATTAAATTAAGCGACTGTACCGATATAAATATATGCTATACCGCCGGTAACCGGAGTACATGATATATGGGAAAATTTGCCTGTATTGTGCATAATTTCAACAAATGCTTCACGACAAGGAAATTGTGCCGATGTTTTTTGTAAATAAGAATATGCTTCTTTTTTTCCGGTTAAAATACCGCCGATAATAGGCAAAATATTCACACTATACCATTGAAATATTTTTCCAAAAATTCCATTGGGCTGTCCAAATTCCAATACCACAACTTTGCCACCCGATTTTACAACCCTTGCCATTTCCGTAAGTCCTATTTGCGGCTCATCTACATTTCGAATGCCAAAGCCGATACTTGCAATTGAAAACAGATTATCCGAAAACGGTAAATTCATTACATCGGCTTCTTGAAAGTCAATATTCAGACCGCTTTTTTGGGCTTTTTCCGGGGCTGTATCCATCATTGGGCTGCAAAAATCGGTGCCCAATAATCTCCCTGTTTTTCCGACAACTTTACCGAATGCAATGATGAGATCACCTGTACCCGTAGCACAATCAAGCACAGAATCGCCTGCTTTCGCGCCCGACAGTTTCACTGCTTTGGTTCTCCAACGATGATGAATGCCGGCAGAAAGTACGGTATTGGATATATCATATTTCGGTGCAATTTCACTAAACATTGCACGAACAGCTTCACTCATATCTACATTCCTCTTTAAGTTTTTTGTTTTTTCTTTTTTGCAGCCGGAAACAATATATTGTTCAATATCAATCTATATCCGGGTGAATTCTTATGAAGATTCAAGTCCGTTGGAGGATCGCCCACTGCATGTTGATAGTCTTCGGGATCATGACCTGTGTACCATGTGAATGTACCCCGCCCCACTGTGGCATGGATATATTTTACTTCTTCGGTGCCTTCACGTTCCGCCAATACCGTCACATATTTTTTTAATAATGATTTTCTGAAGGATGTTGTTTGTCCTAAATAACCGCGTACAACATTCACATGACATTGAGTGAGCATTGTTGGAACAGGATCATATTTGGCTGAAAAATCAAATAAAGTGAAATAATCATTTTGGGGTTGTGCTATCATGGTTGGTCCCATATCAATATCCGAGAGCACCACATCGTAGGGATTTTGTGACAATGTAAAATTTTCAAATGCCAATGTGCGTGAAAAATCTAATTTCTGCTGACAATTCGGATCTGCCGGATCACCATCATACATTTCTTCACAGATATCCGTATTATGAGCTGCCAAAGCAATATCGAAGGAATCTGTGCCGCGACACATTGAAAACATAAATCCACCGGCGAGAACATATTCGCGTATCTTTTCGGCAACTGCTCTTTTGAGCAATGACACTTTGGAAAATCCTAACTTACGTGCAGTGTTCTGCAATAGTGTCACTTGCTGCACATACCAAGGTTGCGAACCAAAAGCTGCAAAAAATTTGCTGTATTGACCTGTAAAATCCTCATGATGCACATGCAACCAGTCATAGTCTTTTAATTTATCTTGAAGAACCTCTTCATCCCATAATTTCTCATATTTGACCTCAGCATATTCCATGGCAAGAGTAACGGCATCGTCCCATGGCTTATAACCGGGCGGAGTATAAACGGCAATCTTAGGTGGTTTTTCTAAGCGTACAACATCGGAGTTATTCTCTTCACTTTGCACTTCTGCATAAATCTTTGCTGATTTGCTGCCATCAATTTGCTCAAAAGCAACACCCCTTATGCGACATTCCGCTGCAATCGCATCCGTATAATCCAGCATAAATGAACCGCCCCGATAATTCAATAACCAATCGGATTTTGCTCCTTTGGTTAATGCCCAATACGTCAAACCGTATGCTTTCAAATGATCCGTTTGGGTCAAATCCATCGGGATAAGCAGCTTTTGCGCGGAACTCGACATCGCCGAAAATATGCACAAAAGTGCTGTAAGTATATGCTTACGATATGGAAACATAGTGTGTCTAAGATGAGAGATTAAGTCACCCGAGAACGTGAAAACCATAAAATGATTGTATTTTTGCGTTAGTTTCTACACACACAGGTTTATATGCGTATTTTTCTCGGTGGATTTTTTATTTCGATTTTTCTTATAGCTAACTCATTGCAACTATCTGCACAGACTAACTTTACAAATGTTCAAACAAAATCGAAACGCAAAGATGTCCGATGGGCTTCGCAGTTAATTTATGTTACCGGTTCATGGAAAGAAAATGGTCCTTTTAGCGCCGAACAATTGCTTGGTCGCCCCTCACTTCACTCTTTTATCGGTGTTAAAAATCCATGTGCATGGACTTCCGATAAAGAAATGAACGGCGATGAATCTATTCGCCAGATTTCCAATGCTGATGATGTAATTCGCGTAGCTTTCGATTCCGCGCTCTTAGCTAAGCAAGTGGCTGTGGTTGAAGCATTCAATCCAAGTGCCGTCACCCAAATTACTGTGTTTTCAGAAGCCGGTGAAAGCCAAGTTGTCTATACAGCCAAACCATCAATGCGCGGTAAAAATGGCAGAATTCTTTGCGTCTTTTTCCCGCAAACAACTTTTCCCGTCATCGAAGCTGAAATTCGCTTACAAACCTCTGCTTTGCCGGAATGGAATCAAATTGATGCCATTGCTATCAGCTCCTCAACGGACAGTGTGCGAGCAGAAATTCTCTCCGTACCCTACGCAGATAAAATTTCCATAAACCCGCTCGATAGAACCATCAATTCCGAGTATGGCGAAACCGCTCCGGTTATCTCACCCGATGGAAAACAATTATATTTTGCCCGATACAAACACCCCGATAATATAGAAGGTTCTTCTGCAACGGATATATGGTTCAGCCAACTCTCTGCCGATGGCTTAACATTTTCCGCTCCCGTCAATCTTGGCGCTCCCCTCAATGATGTCCACCCCAATTTTGTGTGCACTATCACGCCCGATGGAGGCGCAATGCTCGTGGCAAATGAATATGTCCCCGGCTTAGCTCCCAAACACGGCGTCTCACTCTCAACTCAAACTCCCGAAGGGTGGAGCTTCCCCAAATTACAAAATGTGCTCAAAGACTATAATCGCTCGCGTCAAGGGCACTATTGCATCTCATCTGACAGAAAAGTCTTGCTCTCTTGCTCCGAACGCGATGACTCAAAAGGTGGATTAGACATATATGTCAGTGTTCTCGAACCCGATTTAACATGGTCAGAACCCATAAATATCGGCGCAGCTCTCAATACTGCCGGCAATGAATCCACGGTGTTTTTGGCACCCGACACTAAAACCCTTTTCTTTTCTTCCAATGGTTACAATGGCTATGGCGATAATGACATCTATATCTCAAGACGTTTAGATTCTACATGGAAAAAATGGTCGCAACCGCTTAATCTCGGAAAACAAATCAATAGCGAAAAATGGGACGGATATTTTAGTATTGACGCTGCCGCTAAATTTGGCTATACCGTTTCTTCACCTTATGATAACCCAAATAATCAAGACATTTACAAAGTCACAATACCGCCCGAATTACCTATTGACCCCGTAGCTTTGATTTCCGGTTCAGTCATTGACGCTAAATCAAAAAAATCCGTGCCCGCCGAAATATTTTTTGAAGATTTAGTTACAGGAAAACAAATCGGATATGCGCAAACTAATGATATAACCCAAGATTATCGCATTGTGTTGCCCGTAGGGAAATATTATGGATTCAGAGCTAAAGCGAACGGATATATTTCTGTCTCCGAAAATATAGACCTGAGAATTATAAAACAATTCACAACTAAAAGAGTTGATTTATCTCTCATTCCGGTTGAAAAAGGGCAATCTTTTTCTTTAAACAATATTTTCTTCGATTTTTCAAAATCTGACTTAAAGCCCGAATCTATACCCGAGTTACTCCGTTTGGCGGAAATGTTAAACAATAATCCAACACTAAAATTGAAAATATCGGGGCATACCGACAATATCGGCAATGATAAAAACAACAAAAAGCTCTCCCATGCAAGAGCACGTGCTGTCGGCAATTACTTGATTTCTCAAGGCATATCGTTTACTCGATTGGAAATTATCGGACTTGGTTATGAAGCTCCTCTCGCAAGCAATGACTCCGAATTAGGGCGATCTCAAAACAGAAGAGTTGAGTTTTTAATTTTAGATCATTAATTTACTGTGAGCTGAGTGCAAAAAGATTTCCTACAAAAATTTGCACATTATTATTCAAAAAAGAAAGGGTTCATTTTTGTGAACCCTTTCTTTTACTATACTCGAAACAAAGTGGTTTCCGAGTTTTCGGAATTTGAAATCCTTACAAATCAAGAAAATCAATAGAATCACTTTAATCTTGATATATTTTTGAAATCACCTTAATAGCGCAATAACGCTTCCACCGCGGTTTGTACTTTTGCGGCACTTGGCAATACTGCCTTTTCTAAAGTGGGTGCAAACGGCGTAGGCGCATCATAAGCAGCGACTCTCTTAATGGGTGCATCCAAATATTCAAATGCTTTGTCGGCAATACGGGCAGCAATTTCACCACCAAAACCGGCTGTTAATGATGCTTCATGCGCTATCACCACCCGACCCGTTTTGATAGCGGATTGCAAGACTGTTTCTTCATCAAAAGGCACTAAAGTGCGAATATCCACCACCTCGACATTATAGCCCTTCTCGCGAGCAAGGTTTTCGGCAGCTTCCAAAGCAAAATGAACGGCGCTGCCATAAGCAATAATGGAGCAATCATTTCCTTCACGCACAATGCGAGCTTTGCCGAGCGGCACCATATACTCACCTTCGGGCACTTCTTCTTTGATTTTTCGGTATAATCCTTTATGCTCATAGAACACGACGGGATTATTATCGCGTATGGACGCAATCATCAATCCTTTGGCATCGGCGGGAAATGCCGGACAGACAACTTTCACCCCGCTGGCATGAGCAAACCACGCTTCGGAATTACGTGAATGGAATGGATTTGCGCCAACACCACCGCCTGAGGGTCCGCGCACGACCATCGGCACACCCATTTGCCAACGATATGCCGTTGTGCCCGCCACATTCACAATTTGATTAAATCCGCAGGTCACAAAATCCATGAACTGCATTTCCGCTACCGGACGCATACCATTGAGGGCTGCACCGATGGCGGCACCAACAATAGCGGCTTCGGAAATGGGACTGTCCACAATACGACCGGGACCGAACTCATCAATAAATCCTTTGGTGAGCTTAAATGCCCCACCATAGACGCCGATATCTTCACCGAGCATAAATACCGATGAATCGCGGCGCATTTCGTTGCGTAAGCCATCGGCTATCGCTTCTAAATATGTCATAATTGCCATAAAAATTGTCTTTCTTTATTGTGCTTCTGTTATTTCTACTTCTATTTTGTACTTGTTCGGATCTTGTTTAAAATAATAAACCGGAGAAGTGAGTTCTACGGAATAATTTTGTTGTTCATTGGGATTTAAATTTACGTTAATGCCATGATTTTTTCTATACTGTTGATTTCCTTTACTGTCTTTGACAATAATATCAACCCAAATATTTTTGATAAAATACTTTGAATCATTTTTCACCGCCACATCCACTTGATAAATAGAACGATGATCTTGATTCAAAGTATATTGAGCACACCAAGAATCCAATGGATCTGGATAACCCACATATACACCTCTTCCTCGTAATAAACGGAGTAATGAAGGACTTACCCATAAATTTGGATTAGAACTTACAAAAAGCTCCTTCAAATTCTGTAATTGACCGATCTCAGAAGGAAGAATGCGCAATTGATTATTACTTAAATCAAGCCTATTCAAACTGTGTAATTGACCGATCTCAGAAGGAAGGGAACTTAATCGATTTGCCTGTAAAGTAAGGTTCTCCAATTTCTGTAATTTACCAATCTCGGCAGGAAGAAAACTCAATTGATTATGAAGTAAAAAAAGCACTTGCAAATTCTGTAATTTACCAATCTCGGCAGGAAGAACACTTAATTGATTAGAATTTAAATCAAGATGCTCCAAATTCTGTAATTGACTTATCTCGGCAGGAAGAGCGCTCAATTGATTAGAACTTAAATGAAGTGTCTCCAAACTCTTTAATTTGCCTATCTCTGCAGGAAGAACACTCAATTTATTACGCCATAAAGTAAGCTTCTTCAAACTCTTTAATTTGCCTATTTCTGCCGGAAGAGAACTCATTTGATTAACACCTAAATCAAGCTCCTTCAAATTCTGTAATTGACCTATCTCTACAGGAAGAACACTCAACTGATTACCGTTTAAACCAAGATTTTCCAATTTCTGTAATTGACCTATCTCTGCCGGAAGAACCTTGAATTGATTAGAATTTAGATTTAAATAGACAAGATTTTTTAAGAGAAAAACTTCTTTGGGAACTTGTGATAAATATCGACCTCCTAAAGTGAAACTATCTACTTTATCGGGATTTTTTAATGCTTCTTCAAGTGAAGTAAAGTTCTCTGCCTGTAAAGGTATAGTAAAGAAAAAAGCGATGATTATAAAAGAGAATGTTTTCATCATGCACAAAAATTAATCCACAAACACAGACCGATAGCCCTCTTCCGCCGCAGGGAAAGGTAATTCGACCACTTCATCAATGGCATTGCGTAATTCTTCGATTATTTCTTGTCTTTTTGCATCAATCTGTTCTTTTGTCATTATGCCCCATGCTATGATGTGTTCTTCATAGCGAGTAACGGGATCTTTTTTCTGCCAATATTCTAATTTTTCTTTGGGAACATAGAAGAAATCATCATGTTCGGCATGACCGCGCATACGCATGGTGACACATTCAATAAGCGCGGGACCTTGTCCGGCACGTGCATTATCAATAGCTTTTTTGCATGTTTCATAGACCAATTCAACATCCGTGCCTTCGATGGTGATGCCATAGCAGCCATAGCCGAGAGCGCGATCGGAAAGTTTTTCGCAAGCATATTCGACATCTGACGGTGATGAGTACGCATATTGATTATTTTCGATAATAAGAATCATCGGTAATTTTTGGACGGCAGCAAAGTTAATACCCTCATGGCTTTCCCCTGTTTGAATGCCGCCATCGCCGATGTATGTCATGGTAACGATCTGCTCGCCGCGCATACGTGCCGCCATAGCAAAACCTGCGGCAACGGGAATCATAGAACCGAGATGCGAGATATTGCCATAAATGCGTTTTTCGGTATCGGCATAATGCCCCGTTCCATCAGTACCGCGCATCATACTTCCTTCGCGGGCAAGTTGATTAATCAATAATGTGCGTGTATCCTGCCCGAAGACATAATGACCGCCGATATTGCGGTGCATGGGAAAAAGTACATCCTTTTCGCCCATAGCAAAAGCACTTCCCACCGCCGTTGCCTCATTACCGATTTGGGAATAGACACCGCCAAAAGCTCTCCCCTGCCTATTGAGTCGCTGCATGGCATAATCATATTCCCTTGCGCGAATCATGGTGGTTAGGATGGTAATACGTTGTTCATCGGAAAGCAGTGTACTGCGCGTTAAAGGCGGGATTGACGGCGCATCAACGGCAGTAATGGTCGAATTTTTTGAGGTCTTTTTTGCCATAAGTCATTATTTTACTATTTGTTTTTCATAGAGTTATATCGAAACAGCACTAAGAGCTACATGATAAGTGCTGTGCTGAACCGAGAACAAAAATACCGCAATAAATTCACATATCCATCGTAAGGATGATTGGAGCGATGAAACATGAAAAATTTTATATGGTATCTGTCGTCAAAGACGCTTTTACAAAAAGAACATAGGTTAATACAATGCCCTCAAAGAAACAAAGTATAGAACAGATGACAAATGAGATACTTGACATACCGGAAAAACTGACCATTTTACCCTTGCGTGATGTGGTGCTCTTTCCATATATGATTTATCCCGTGCTGATTGGCAGACCCAGTTCATTAAAAGCTGTATCCGATGCTATGGAGCGCAATAAATATATATTCGTCACAGCCCAACAAGATTCCACCGTCAATGAGCCGACGATGAAGGACTTGTATAAATATGGCACAATAGCAAAAATAAATCAGGTGCTGCGCTTACCGAACAATTTGCTTAAAGTGCTGGTCGAAGGTGTCTATCAAGGAAAAATTGTAAGCAATGTACGCAATGCAGAACGCTTGGAAGCAAAAATCGAAATTATCACTCCGGTTGTTGAACATACAAAAGAGTTTGAAGCAATTTCACGTAAAACAAATGCTTTGTTTGCTCAATATGTGCAAGAACAAGATAATATTCCCCAAGAGTTACTTGCCACTTTTGAAAATCAAGATAATCCTGTCAAACAATTATTTTTTGCGGCGGCAAGCATCAATCAAAAAGTAGATATAAAACAAAAGGTACTCGAGACATCCCCTTTCATCAAACAATATTATGAACTGTACTCAATATTGAGCAGCGAAATTGAATTATTGAAAATTGAAGAAGAAATTGA
>JAYRWZ010000160.1:0-4653 GCA_041917875.1 Chloroflexota bacterium
GGTATTCCCTGTTTTGATGGGTGTTCTGCGTTAAAAAAAAATCCTGCTGAAAAATATCAGCAGGATTTTTATGTGGATTGCCATATCAGTTGGATTCTTCATCCGCATGATGAGGTTCTTCATGCAATGAGCCATCGGGTGTTACTTCAAAGGTAACAACCTGATAATCGAAGGTGAGTTCATCTTTTCCTTCGGAATAATCAGCAATGACTTTCATGCTGTCGCTGAAGCCTGTGCGTAGGATTTCTTCCGCAAGAGGATCTTCGACGAGATTTTGTAATGCCCGGCGGAGAGGTCTAGCGCCGTATTTTTCATCGAATCCTTTGTCGGCAATGAATTCTTTGGCTTTATCGGTGAGCTCAAGTGATATATCATTACTGAGTAGTCGTTTGGTTAAACCACGTAATTGAATGTCAATGATATTGAAGATATGTTCTTTTTGCAGTTTATGGAAGACAATATAATCATCAATACGATTGATAAATTCAGGGTTGAAGAGGCGTTTCATGGACTCTTCAATGGTTCCTTTCATGTCATTGTATTCACTTTGGGGCACATCGTCAGAGAATCCTATTTTGCCTCCTGCTTTGACATCGCGCACACCGACATTGGATGTCATGATAATGATAGTGTTTTTGAAGTCCACTTTTCTTCCTAAGCCGTCTGTAAGCATACCGTCATCGAATACTTGAAGGAGTATGTTGAAGATGTCGGGATGAGCCTTTTCAATTTCATCAAGGAGGATGATACTGTACGGTTTCCGGCGTACTTTTTCGGTTAGTTGCCCTCCTTCTTCATAGCCGACATATCCCGGAGGAGCACCCACAAGACGCGAGACGGTGAATTTATCCATGTATTCACTCATGTCAACACGAATGAGAGCGTCTTCGCTGTCAAACATATAGCGTGCAAGAGCTTTTGCCAATTCTGTTTTACCCACACCTGTAGGTCCTAAAAACATAAATGACCCTATTGGACGAGCGGGATCTTTGAGTCCGGCTCTGGCTCTGCGAATTGCTCTTGTAATTTGCTTAATGGCAGCATCTTGACCAATGATGAGTTTTTTGAGTTCTTCTTCCATTTTAAGAAGTTTGGCAGATTCACCTTCGGCAATTTTATTGACGGGAATACGCGTCATCATTGCAACAACATCGGAAATATCTTCATCGCTGACGGTATAGACCATTTCGGCGGCTTTCTTTTCCCATTCTTGCTGAGCGGTTTCGAGATCAGTTGTCAATTTTTTCTCCAAATCGCGCAAACGAGCTGCTTCTTCAAAGTTCTGCATTCTGACAACATCATTTTTGCCGAGACGAACTTTTTCAATTTCTTCTTCGAGATCAAGGATTTCTTTGGGCACAGAAATATTCGCGAGATGTACGCGTGCGCCTGCTTCATCAAGGACATCTAATGCTTTATCGGGCAAATACCTGTCAGTGATATAGCGTTCCGCCAACCGGACACATGTTGTGATAGCCGCATCGGTATAGCGCACACCGTGATGTGCCTCGTAACGTTCTTTGACATTGATAAGAATTTGTATTGTTTCATCTGCACTTGGCGGTTCGACATTTACTTTTTGGAAACGTCTGTCGAGAGCGCCGTCTTTTTCTATGTGCTGACGATATTCATCAAGTGTAGTAGCACCGATGCATTGAATCTCACCACGTGCCAAAGCAGGTTTGAACATATTAGACGCATCAAGGGAACCTGAGGCTCCGCCTGCGCCAACAATGGTATGCAATTCATCAATGAAAAGTATAACGTCCTTGGCTTTTTCCAATTCATTCATAACCGCCTTCATGCGTTCTTCGAATTGACCGCGATATTTAGTTCCGGCAACTAATGATGCTAAATCTAAAGTAACAACACGTTTATCGAAAAGGATGCGCGAAACTTTCTTTTCGATAATTTTGAGAGCAAGACCTTCAACGATGGCTGTTTTGCCCACGCCCGGTTCTCCAATGAGAACGGGATTGTTTTTCTTACGGCGCGAAAGAATCTGTGCTACGCGTTCAATTTCTTTTTCTCGACCGATGACAGGATCTAACTTTCCTTCGATTGCAAGTTTTGTTAAATCCCTGCCGAAATTATCGAGAACGGGTGTTTTCACTCTGTCGGTTTCCTTACGTGATGTTGATGCACCCACTTGTTTAGTCGGCTGTTTTGCCGGTGTTGTTGGCTTACCATTGATGATATTATCTAATTCGCGTCGGACAATATCATACGTTATCGAGAATTGCGATAAAATCTGTGCAGCAATATTATCTTCATCACGTAAAAGGGAAAGAAGCAAATGCTCCGTGCCTATAACCGGTGATTTGTAAAGTTTTGCTTCGAGATAGGTGATTTTCAACACCTTTTCGGCTTGTTTTGTCAAGGGGATATTGCCAATCGTCAAAGTTCCGCTCGATGATCTGATGGAGTCTTCTATGGTTTTGCGAAGTTTATGAATATCTGCGCTAAGATTGCGAAGAATCTTCATTGCCATACTGTCACCTTCGCGGATGACTCCGAGAAGCAAATGTTCAGTGCCGATATAATCATGTCCAAGGCGTAAAGCTTCCTCACGACTTAAACGTATCACATCCTGAACTCTATTTGAAAAATTACCTTCCATACTGTATAATTAGATAAATGTACATGAATGAACGATATCCGAAGATAAGGTCTGTTATTGTGGTGAATGTGTCCAACTTCTCTTGCGGAAATGTTTGCATTGGGATCGAAGCAATGATAGCATATCAGCAGGTGCGTCGGCAACATATATTTTCACCGTTTCGTGACGCAAACTAATGACTTTTTATTGTTTATGCAAACTTTTGCCCAAAGAATGCAAAAAATCCAAGAGAATGATGTGCCCCGACCCATTCAAGATAGGATGCCCTATCACAAAATGTATTGACCAAAGAGTGAAACATTGTATGACACAATAGCGTAGCTGCACGCCATAGTTTTGACTTGAACAATGATGGCACTTTAACGACATGTTACAATCATTTAACAAACGATTAACTGGCAAACATTGTAATTTTGTCTTCAAAGAAAGAACAAAATATTCTTGATAAAAAGTAAGCCCTTGGATTTCACCTCTCATAAGTGAATACAAGGAAACCGTAAGGAGCTCCACCCTTGCGGTTTTTTTTTGCCCATTCAAGAAATCTACTAAAAATCAATCCCTATACTTATCGAGAACGATGTGGAAAAAAGTGGAGTAGCTTTGCTTTTGCCAACAGGTTTTCGTGTAATTGGAAAACGATCACTATTAAAAAACAACTCTCCCTTTATAAAATATTTTTCCGTTATATCATATTTTATTCCTAAAAGATACGTGTCATTAAATTGTGGTCTTTCTTTGATAATAAATGCTGCCGGCAATGAAAACCCTGTGTAAAATGAATATGATTCCACTGAATAACCGACAAGTAAATCAAATCTAAATAAATAAAATTGCTGCACATAGTCATCGCTGAAATACTGTAATGAGCCGTTTAAACCGGCTATAAAATGATCTTTGTGCCATATAGTGGAATCAAGCTCATCTCGTGACATAGGATGTAAGAATCCACCAAATCCTAAAGATACACCATTGTTGAAGTCATTAGAATTGTTAAAATTAAGCACAGAATATCCCACAGATAATGGGAAATGATCATTATGAGCAACGAGGCGTGTTGCGGGATAGGTATGCAGCACACGATTATCATGAAGGATAACCAATGAATCATCGGCAAATAGTTTTCTTGGAAAATTATCACGTCTCAGATTCATGTTGACGTAGAACACTTCTTCCCATTCCCCGACTAATTTTACGGAATAATTTTTTTCCCATAATGGTGATGCGTCGCCTTTTCGCATTAGTTTGACAACAATGTTTGCTTTTTGAGGTACAGGAAAGATTGTATCCCAATTATAATGACATTTCAACTTGAATGTCGGGGCAGAGCCATACATCGGATTGTATGCTCCTAAAAAACTGACTAAACCGGCAACACACCAAATGAGAAATATTCGCATGGAAGACAAAACAATATATTGTTCTACAAATATACTTACATTCATACATGAATCAGCCGAAACAGAATACCTGCACGCTTTGTATCATTATGAATGGTCCAAAAGTACAAAAAAATGTTGAAACACTGTACTTTGCGCTTTGTTTTTGTGTCATTCACCATAAGCATTAAGAACTGTACAATATCACCAGAAATCCACACATTCGTCAATACACAATTTTGTATTTGGATTAAAGAATTTTGAGGATGTATATGATTGATGAACCTGATTTTCAATGATGTAAGTATATTCTGATAACTAAAACCACTTTTATGTGAGTATATATGACGACATATACCGGAAAGTACATAATTGTAGAGTTTTCTTTACGTAAATCCTTATAAATCTTTGGAATCTCATTAATCTTGTGTTGGTTCCGCATACAATTACTTTGTTACAAATACAGTAATGTGATTGACGGCATCATCGGGACGGCTTGACTTTTGCGAGAGCGTTTCACGCATAGTCTTACATTTCATACCTGTCAATGCTTCTATGAGTTGCGCAATATCCGATGCAGTTTGTTTGGTTTGCTCCGAATAGTAATAGACAGTCGTAACTTTTTGCATATACATAGCCAATGCTAACGATTCATTA
>JAYRWZ010000161.1:0-5069 GCA_041917875.1 Chloroflexota bacterium
ATGATTTTTGTTGTGCATCACATTCTGTAAGCTGTTCCCACCGAGATTTATCTTGTAACCACAATAATATAATCACTTTATCATGCTTCGCAAAATCACTTTCACTCCAAGAAACGCTGTAATACTGACCGATAGGAATATGTTCTCCGCCATTCGGCATCAAAGAAGCATACACGGAGGAGGAAAACAATGCTATGGAAATTATAACAAAAGACAATGTTCTCATAGCAATTCCTTACATAACAATAATTGTATGAAATAATTTTTGCTGTGACTGCGTGATTATTTGAAGCGAATATTGTCCGGCGGATAGATTCTCAACGGATAATCTGTATGTACTCGCATTTATTTTTGAATAATGCAATGGAATGATCTCGCCAAGGACAGTAACAGCAATGATAGATTCAATATCTGCTGTGGGAAGATTGAGTGTACACTGCCCGTCACCGGCAATAATCGGCTGAGGATAACTGGTAACTTTACTTTTTTGAGTAATTTTTTCTTCATATTCATGATTTACAGAAGTTATTGGTGATTGGGTATATGCTATAAAACGACTTGTGTCGGATATCATAGCTATAAGTGAAGGGTCATAAGGTGAGACACAAGCAAATGCACCTAAATCGTTACTACCAAGAGTATATGCTAATTTTCGTTTCGAAATTCTTTCACCTGTAGAAATATCCCAAGTATATATGTAGGAATTTCCTGTTATAGCACTTAGAAATTGATCATTGTTTGTAAGTGTTATGTATATAAATGATTCATCATTTTCAGAGTTAAATGTATGAATAGTTTTTGCTGTTTTTCTTTCTTGAACAAGTAATTGTGATGATTCGTTTAAGTCACCTTTAGAATTAGGGTTATGACCAACAATGATCAAACCATTATCACTTAATACTTTTCCGTAACCCAGCTTTAATCCCCGATAGAAACGACTCATTTGATCGAAGGGAAAAGAAACACCAAGACTAAGCGAACCCTCGTACCACACACCATTCATGTCAAAAATATTTGCACCAAATTGATGTATTGTTATCATTTCTTTACTGGTCTCGTCTTCAAAAAAGACATCAATTATTTTACCTTTTGTATATGTTAACTCTTTTGTAGAAAACTTCTTTGTGTTAATGTCATACACATTCACTATACTCATAGAATCAGATTCTGTAAACAGTATTTTATTGCCGGATTGTGAAAATCGCAGTGCTCTAATTTTTTGAAATGGCATTGACACTTGTTCAAGCAGCTCACCTGTTTTTACATTGCGAATATACATCTGTCCAAAGCCGACATATGCAATCCGCTGGGTTTTCTCTGATATATCGAAGGGACTATCTTCAAGCCACTCGCCAAACGAATGTTTCCATTGTAGTGTTTTGTCAAAGAGATTAACACATGAATATCCATTTCTACTGACAAAAATAGCACTTTTTTTATCATTGAGAAATGAAAAACCTTCATAAGGTCCTGACAGAACAATGTCTGTAAGTAATGAATTGGATTCAAGATTAAATTCTACAACATCATTAGGACGACCGATAGCAACTCTTTTTTCATCCAACCAGAATATTTGCGATCCCGTATTTTGTATAATTGTATTATGAACTTTGAACGTCTGTAGATTACTTCCATCAATATTTGCATATACTAAATTTTCTCCTGAAAGAACAACAAATTTTTGACCATCATCCGAAATTGTAGGGGATGACATGGTATTAAAAATATTGTCAGCATTAGGGTCTATCCATGTAAATAATTTCTTTTTATTTTTTAATGTATAACCTACAACTTTAGCTGAATTACTATTTCCATCTACAGTAGCAACAAGTGACTCACCATCATCTGAAATATCACAACTAAATGAATTTACAAACGGTAAAAATTCTTTTGTGTCAATTCGAAATACTTCCTTATTTGTATTCTTGCTGTATCCATATATATTATTTTTACCGTCCTTTTCCCCAACTATGAACCAAAGTTCGGATTTAGTCGGATAGTATATAGAACCAATTTCATAATCAGTATATAAAACCGTATCCATAGCCCCCGTATTAATATCAAATTCTGCAATAGTTTTAGATCCTGTACTAAATATTTTTTTTCCATCTTTGGAAGAATAGTCTAAATATCTTAATGGATACTTATGTATAATATGCATAGTAGAAGCATCGTAAATTATAGTAGCATACTCCCATTTTCCATCAAACTCTTCATAAGTTTCTCGTACGATCCATTTATCGTTATTAGTATAGCACAAAAAATACGTAACCCCCCAACGATCAAGTTCTTTGTCTTCAAATATCTGACCCCAGTATTTTTTTTCACGACTTTTTTTATTCATAATTACAAGCGGCGAATACAACTGTTGCACTATTAAGTTTTCCGAACCGATACACATACCTAATGCACCTTGCACTAATTCAAATTCCGAATGAATCGCCGCTTCATAAATTTTATTCTGGGCTTGTAATGAAATTGTACAGGCATATACAGCAAGACAATAGAAAACCAAGTTTGTAATTTTATTTAGTCTAATCATAACTATAAAAAAAAGTGTAACATAATTTCATAAATGTTTATGTCATCAACATTAAATTTTCCTTACAAAACAATAATAGTGTGATACAACGTTTGCTGTGACTGTGTGATTATTTGAAGTGAATACTGTCCCGGTGATAAATTCTCAACAGAAAATCTATATGTACCGGCATTTATTTTTGAATATTGTAATGGAATGATCTCGCCAAGGACAGTAATCGCAATGATAGACTCAATATCTGCTGTGGGAAGATTGAGTGTACACTGCCCGTCACCGGCAATAATCGGCTGAGGATAACTGGTAACTTCACTTTTTTGAGTAATGTTTTCTTCAGTAACACTTACCGGTGCATCGGGTATTTCCATAAAAACAACACGACGTTTGTCCGTTAAGGTTGCCACAGTGGAAACGCCGTCTTTATGTGCTGCAACATAATACGTTGACGAACCCAAATACCTTTTCCGAGCAAATGGTAATCGAGATTCAAATAACAAAGAATAATTATTCATATCCCAATGACGTAAGACTGTATCGCTATGTACCGTAAGTAATTTTGTATCATTGTCAATCAGCGAATGATAATGGATAATTGTACTTTTATTATTTATGTCAGAAGATAATAAGGATGACTCTTTAGTTTGATCATAAATAACTGTATCAACTTCGAAATTATATAAACCTAATTTAGGGCTCATAAAATGTGAAAAAACTACCGGTTTATCAGTGAAGACCCATTTACCTTTATAGCTCTCATAAATGGTGTAATCCGGCTCATATTTATCACGGCATACTCTTGCATAAAAGTTGCTGATTCTTTCACAATTTTCATCAAATAAAAATGACATACTCTCACCATGAATAAATATTCGTTTTGTGTCAATATCATCAAAGAATACATCAAGTCCTTTATTCAAATTCGAAATATTAATTTTTTTGGTTTCAGATGTTTGTAGATCATAGATGAATACAGTATCTCGGTTATCGGGAATATACATTACTTTTTCACCCGAACGAGAAAAACGCAGACAGCAAATATCAGATCTCCCAATATTTATCTTGTGGTAAATAGCTTGTGTATTAAGATCCATGATATACATGGTATTACTTCTATTGCCAATAAAAAGCATTTTATCAAGATCTTCACGAACTTCAAAGCAACGTTGTCGAATATACCCCGAAAAATTCCATTGTATCTCTGAAGTACGTCTATCAAAAAGGATAACTTCTTTACCAAAAAAAAGTACTTTATCTCCGCCGGACAGAAGATGCATATAATAAAAATCCGGTAAGCCGAACAATTTTTGATATGCGGGATTTTCTAAGTCAATAATTGTCGAATAAAACCCCTCCTCGGTTGCTCCTTGAACCGCCAATTTTGAAGTACCAGAAATCCATCGCATACCCATTATTGCTCCTCCTTCAAGATGATACAGTGGTATTGATACAGGATTTTTATCAGATTCGATATCGTATTTATACATTGTATGATTAATTGCAATTACATACGATTTCCCATCAGGTGAAAATTCGCCTTCTGATACTTTGTTAAATAGTTCGCCTGTATGTCTGCGTATAATTTTATTTGTCCGAAGAGAATATAATGTAGCTTGTGATGCTTGTTGATCAATGTCCGAAGCTCCTGTCAATAAGATATATTCGCCATTAGGAGACATTCTGAATGTTCGTATATATTTATTCGTTGGGCTAACACGAAAAAGTTCTTTATTCGTATTTTTTTCAAAAACAGCTATATATTCTTTTTGATTCAATGAAAACAATATAGCCCACAATGATGATTGTTCAAGATAGCATACTTTTTGTATATATCCTTGCAATGATATGGTGTTGATAATATCTTGTGTAATGGTATTGCGTATATAAAATTTATCGTAGGATTTCGGTTGCGTAAAGAGTAAATTACCATCTTCAGAACAGCCAATATAGTTAGCATCTTTTGACATTCTTGATAATAACTTTTGTGTTTTTGTATCATAGAGAAAAGTACTATCCGGTATATCATTATAATTTGTAAATGCAGAAAGAAACTTAGTGTCATTATCAAGGAGTGTGACAAACTTTGTATTGGTCCAATCCCCCCACTTATCACCTTCACTAAAATATTCATGGGAATTGTTTTTTGCATCATAGACATATACAGGACTCTGATATTGGGCGATCGCAATTTTTTCAGATTGCTTACTTGTAGCTAAAATAAAAGACATACTAAACGAACCACTATGCTCGCCCAAATAACTAAATATTTCTGATACTTTAGTATTTGTTTGGGCTACAATCGAGGAATAGAAAAATAATATCGTAAACAGAGAAATGATGGTAAATTTTGTTTTCATAGTATTAAGATAAAAAGATGGATAAAATTTACCAAGCCGTTTATAATAGCGGCTTGGTAAATAAAAATAAATTAGCGCATTAACAATGTGACACGATATTTAATCGCATACTTTGATGTTTCCTTCTGATGATCATGCCAGAATGCTGTTCTATTAAAATTAGTACTAATTTCACC
>JAYRWZ010000162.1:0-2595 GCA_041917875.1 Chloroflexota bacterium
ACCGAGGGATTGAGTGCCGGTATGTATATAGTACGAATCAGCGATGGGACAACATTGCGCCACATACCGATAGTAATCACACGCTAAGTCATAATAATCATTGCTTAGTAGATAATGTCCCTGTCGTTCAATAACGGCAGGGATTTTTTTTGCATCATGCGGAACTGCTTGGATGACAGTAAAGTAAACTGTGTTTCATAAATTTGCCTGTTATCAAAATTATTTTGCTAAGTTTGCCTTGTAAAGAAAATTTAACATCAACCTATTCTCATACTTGTAATCATCCTTCTTTCATTCGTATATCAAGAAATAATGTCTATACTATAGTTTGTGTTTATATAACTACATTTGTTTAGGTGATTTATGCGTAAAGCACTTATTACTTCCGTCGTGTGTTTTGTATGCGTATGGATGGGGCTGCATACAGCAAAAGCCCAAACCAATATTTTTCCTTCCTACTTTGAAGGATTTGAATCTTCTAACGGAAACTGGTCCGCAAGCGGGACAAACAGTACTTGGGCTTGGGGTTCTCCGGCATCGGGGATTCTGACGACAGCCGGTGAGGGAACGCGCTGTTGGAAGACAAATCTTACAGGTCATTATCTTGCCAATGATGCCTCATTCTTAACTTCCCCGGCAATGGATTTTACTTGTTTTGCAACTGACCCTACGATTAGCTTTCTCAAATGGCAGCAAATTGAAACAAGCTATGACTTTCTTGATTTACAGTTATCTACCGATGGAGGAACGACATGGACAACATTAGGAACAACCTCATCGGGTGGTACGAATTGGTATGGTCATACATCCAATCGTTGGAATGGAGCTCAAACAACATGGACATCATGTTCTCATGTTATGACCAGCATGGCAGGAAAATCTAATGTGAGAGTGCGTTTCCGTTTTACTTCTGATGGTTCGGTGCAGCAAGTAGGGGTTGGTTTGGATGCTATTCGAATTGAAGTGCCCGGCGGACCTACTACCGCACCGCCTCCAACATTGACATCTCCCATTGATGGTGCTACAAATCAACCATTGGCGCTTACAGTCAATTGGACGACATCCATTTGTGCACAATCCTATGAAGTACAGGTTTCGACTTCTTCAACATTTGCGACCACGTTTTTCACGCAATCCGGTTTAACCGTTGGTTCTGCTTCTTTAACAGGTTTGGCTTTTGAAACTGTTTATTTCTGGAGAGTTCGCTCCATTCTTAATGGTGTTCCCGGTGCATGGTCATCGGCTCGCAGTTTTTCAACAATTCCTCCCCCACCCGGCACGCCTGTCTTAGTTTCCCCGGCAGATAATGCGACCAATCTTGACCCACCGACAGTGTTTCTGATATGGACACCCGATTCGCGTGCAACAAGTTATAGAGTGCAGATGGCTCGTGATGCGGCTTTCACGCAAATTCTTTTGGACAAATCCACAACTTCGGCTTCGGACGATGTGCGTTCTTTAATGGGATTTGGTACTCGCTATTTTTGGAGAGTTAATGCTTCGAATGCATCAGGCACAAGTGCTTGGTCTGCCGTATGGACATTTGCCACCGCATTGCCGACACCTTCTCTTGCATTTCCGCCGGATAATGAAAAGGAACTCTCTATTCCCGTACGTTTAGATTGGAATGGTTTAGCGGGTATCAATACATACACCTTACAAGTAGCAAAAGATCAAGGGTTTACCGATATGGTGTTTAATGCGGATGTTACCGGATTACAAGCATTTATTGCTACACTTGATTACAATTCGCGCTATTTCTGGCGTATCCGTGCTGTCGGAGCAGGCGGCATTACAAGTAACTTTACGGCATCTCGCTCATTTAGCACATTAGTATCCACGCCCAAACTTTCTATGCCTAATGATGGAGCTGTGGATATTATCACTCAAGGTCTGACTTTGACGTGGTTGCCTAATCCTACCGCCGTCGAATACCGTGTACAAATAAGTACTTCATCGCTTTTCAATAATACTTCTGAAATCGTATTCGACAAAAAAATCAATGGCTTAACAACAACAGTAGATAATTTGCCTAATAATACAATGCTCTATTGGCGAGTAAGGGCAGAAAGTGCTGTCTTGGGTGCAAGCTATTGGTCTGAGCCATTTACTTTCACGACAATTTTGACTTCGGTTATGAACATGAAACCGGAAGATAAGAGTGTGGCTCTCAATTTCCCTTTGCGTATGGAATGGACTGCTGCCGGAGAAAAAGTGTCGTATGATATTCAAATAGCTACGGATAATAACTTTAAAAATATTGCGGTTTCACGCATTGTTGATAATCTTGAAATGCTCGATTTAGGTGTATTGGATGGTATGCAGTTCTTTACGCAATATTGGTGGCGAGTGCGTCCGCGTTCACGTTCAGGGCAAGATATTGCTTGGTCGCCAACATATACATTTACGACAAAAATTGGAGTAGCTTCGGTCATTTCTCCTATGGACAAATCAACGGATCAAAGTTTGCTTAGTCGCTATGTTTGGAGCCAAGTTTCGGGCGCAGAACAATACAGTATAGTAGTTTCGAAATCATCGGATTTATCGAACCCCATTGTGAGTGCAGAGAATTTGAGCAAATCGGAATATGCTTCA
>JAYRWZ010000163.1:0-3519 GCA_041917875.1 Chloroflexota bacterium
GCGACGTTCAACAAATGCCTGATTTTCAACACGGTTTTTATTTTCTAAAGTAAACCATTCTACACCATCACGATACACTTTTACATCTTTATAATCGGGATGAGCAAAAACGCGAATAACCGGATTAAACATACGATCAACAAGTGCAGTAACATGATATTCTTTACCCCAAGTAATTGTTGGTAATTCCATATCGGCAATGAAATCGCACCAAGGAACACCTGCAGGAACATTCGCACATTGATTTCCCGAAATTACTCCAACAGGTTTCGTTGCTGTCACACGACTACCGGCAATATCTTGCCCATCATCATCATTGGCAAGACAAATTACATCGCCCGCATTTAATATCCATTTTTTTCCTTGCCCCGCTGTTAACCCGCCGGTAGTTTTTGAACCTGCAGTTCCGCCCATGATGAACGTCGCTTACAAGATGGTCCGCCAAAATCTACGTATATTTCTGCGGATGCTCCAATTTATATTATGTTGTATAATACAGGTCAAGCAGACGATAATGTATCAAGTGACCCCTTCCAATATGTCATTACTCCCGTTGAGCAATATCAAAAGGAAATTATATTTGCTACACCTAATGCCAAAGGCGGCACTTTACCGTTTACAAAAAATTATGTCAATCTGGTATATGCACTTGACGCAAACGATATGATACCCGCTGATCTTGAATTTGGGGCAGTAAATAATGGTCAAATTGAATGGAGAAGCGTAGCAAGCCGTTTTGGTTCAGGTCCCGGACAAATTTTCTCTGCCCCAACTTCTACCGGGTTAAAATATGCGATGAAACGCTTTACCTTACCCGGCGACGGTGTATATCGCATTCGTGCAAATCAGCCGTTTGCAGCATATTCTTATGGTTATTCTGACTATGATTCTTATGGATTCCCAACCTCGGCAAACTTAATGGATTTAACGCTTAATGATACAATAGATCCCGTGATTAGTGTTGACGAAGTACCGTCTATACTCAATAATCAAGCAATCAGTGCAGTGTTTTCAGGTAAAGCAAGTGATCCCATGCAAAATGGAAAAAGTTCAAAATTAGCACGTGTTTTTTTAGCACCTGATTATTCGAAAAATATTAAATTTGAAATTAATAAAATTGATCCTACAAAAGTAACCCCATCTTTCTGGAAAGCTACTGTTATTGATACTACGCGTGATGCGCGGGCAGTTGTTATTGCGCAAGACAGAAATGGTAATTTCTCTTATCAGGATTTACAATTTACAGGCAAGGGGCAAGTACTCTTCCAAGTACCGACTCCATTAGAAATTAACACATCTCTTAAAAAATCAAGTATTCAAAAATTATCAATAAATAATACCTATTCAGAACGTACTTTTACTGTTAAAAATATTGAGTTGACGGATAGTGTCAATTTTACAATAGCAAAAAATGCAGTAGTCGGTAAAAAAATCGCGGCTAAATCTACTTTAGAAGTTCTCTTGAATTTTATACCTACCGGATTGGGTGATTTTTCTACTTCGATTATTGTGACGTTTGATAATAATGAAAAAATAAACGTTGATGTTAAAGCCAAAGCATTACGCAGTGCTATTGCCGTTATAAAAGGAATTATGTTTGATTCCTTAGAAATAGATCAAAATAATGAAGCAAAACAAGACACCTATATTGCTGCACTTAATGACAATGTAACAACGACAACGACAATTACCTCGGCGGTCGCATATCCGACAAGTTCCATAGCTTTTAATAAAGTCAGTTATGGTATTGAAGGATTCCAAGCAGATGTTACAGTTTTATTGAATAAAAAAATTGAGCCGGGGAATCAGAATTTGCCATTTACGATTTCGTTTAAACCTAATAGGGAAGGTCTGCATTCGGCGAAAATGAACTTTGTACTTGATGGTGGAGATAAATCAGATACGATAACAGTAATGGGTTATGGTAAAAAAACAGCAACTTCTGTGAATGAATTTGAAGTTGAGAGCATGGTGAGTATCTATCCCAATCCCGCTAAAAAACAGTGTACTGTCCAAGGTCTGGAGGGTGAATGTACGATTACGCTTACGAACCTTCTTGGCGAAGTTAAAATGACAATGGTTAGCCAAGCGACAAGTATTGTTATGTCATTAGAATCATTACCGGCAGGCAGTTATTCGATGAAAGTAAAAAGTGATAAGTTTAGCTATACTTTACCGTTGACAATTATTGAGTAAAACAACGCGGTGTGTTACAAAAAAAAATCCCTCTTTTGAGAGGGATTTTTTTTTATTTGTATGTATATCATTCCGAGTCCACAATTTTCTTTACTCCTTGTACTAACATTTGATATGATTCTGCCTCATAGAGAAAATGATTTGCAATTGGTAAAGAAAAAGGGTTTGAATAATCCATTCGCTCAGGGTGCCATTGTACGCCGAGTAAAAAACCGCGCCCATGTAATTCATTCCATTCAAACGCTTCAATAAGACCATCTTCGGAAAGTGCTGATTTACGTAAAAGAGGCGACAAATTCTCAACAGCTTGATGATGAGCGGAATTAATACTACCACTGTCAGATTTACATATTTTTCTTAATAAAGAACCGGCTTCAACTTGGAGACCATGTGTACTGTCAATTCCATCTTTACTTCGATGTTCTGTATCAGCCATATAATCAGTAGGAATATCAATAAAGAGTGTGCCACCTAATGCTACATTAACGAGTTGAGCACCACGACAAATTGCAAGAATTGGCAATAATAAATCTTGCGCCTTTTCGAAGAGTGCGAATTCATGCGTATCTCGTTCCGGCTCAAGATGACATTCTGAAATTCTATCTGGTTTACCATAGCGTTCTGGATGAATATCAGCACCGCCTGTTAATACCAGTCCATGCACATTTTCAAGAATGGTAAAACATTCTTCAATCGGCTTGCCCCATAAATCAATAATTGAAATTTCGGCATCAGTTGCCTTCAACCACTCAGCATAATGCGCATATTTAGGGCTTCCCGTTGATTTACTTAATGCAATGGTTATCATAATCGTTTTGTAATTTTTGAGTTGATAAATGAACGAAATTGTTCTTGATCTTTTATTGTAGTTTCAATCTCGACAACGTAACATTCTATGGAATATTGTTCAAAGATATGCTTACAATAAGACAGTTTTCCCTCATCTTTGGTCGTCATATAAATACTTGTGCCGGATTTATTGGTTCTTTTACAAATTCTTACAATATCTTGTTCGGTGAAATAATAATGATCGGGGAAAGTATGTGTATTTGTCACATTCCATCCGGATTTCTTTAATAATTGATGAAACCTTTCCGGATGAGCTATTGATGAAAGTGCTTCACAATTTTTGGTTTGTGGTAACTCTTCAGCGTCATTCCACGCTCGTCGAATTTTTCGAATATTTGTTGAATATGTGTAAATTTCTTTTGGTAAATCGGGAATCTTGTCAAGCAATATATGTTTCATGTCTTGAGGCACAGAATCGGCAAAACAAAGAACCGATGCTCTTTGCAATGATGAAAGCGGTTCGCGTAAATGACC
>JAYRWZ010000164.1:0-4634 GCA_041917875.1 Chloroflexota bacterium
ACATTGCACTGTCATCAAAAAAATATAGAATTCCGAATAAGCAAGGATTCTAATCTGCCTGAATATATTTTATGTGACAAAAAACGATTACGACAAATATGGATAAACCTTCTTGGCAATGGTGTGAAATTTACCGATAAAGGATATGTTGAATTTACCGCAAAAGTACATGAGTTTTATCAAACGGAGGGAAAAAACCATCTCAGGATACGTTTTTGCATCAAAGACACAGGAATCGGAATTCCCGAGAGCCGCTTACCGACTATTTACGAACCATTTATGCAAACGGATGCTTCCAATAGCGAGGGAACCGGATTAGGACTGGCAATTACTGCTAAAATTATAAAGGAAATGAACGGCACAATATCAGTGAACAGTACCGTTGGAGTGGGAACTGAATTTATTGTTATAATTCCTTTCCCGATTGCAATAGAAGAGATGAACCGTAACACGGTAGCGACCGAATTTGTTGTGCGCGGTATTGAAAGTTCAGCAATAAAACCCATTGCTTTGCTTGTGGATGACATCGAAAGCAATTTACTGGTACATCAAGCATTATTGCGACGCGTCGGCTTCGAATGTGTTCTCGCACACAATGCCGATACGGCATTATATCTTGCCGAACATAAACACCCGACAGTCATTATTATGGATATTATGATGCCTTTGAAAAACGGTGTGGAAATTATGCGGGATATTCGTTCGCAATCATGGGGAAAAACCATACCTATTATTGCACTTACCGCCAATGGCAAAGCATATAAAAGAGAAGAAATGCTCGGGCTGGGTTTTGATGAATTTATAGTTAAACCCTTTCCGATGGAACAATTATTTGAAGCTATCGAACATACGGCAGCTATAAAATTTATTCGAGAAAAGAAAATTGTCAGGGTAACTCCCGACATAAATGATACGAATGAGCTCTTAGACATAAAGAAATTCATTCGATCATTAAACCATGATATACAATCTGAGTTAGAAGAAAATATCGAGTTTCAGTTCTTCGATACCATAGAACAAACATTGACTGATATGCGCATTGAGTCCTCTGATCCTCACTTCGATGCCTACACTAATTTATTGCATCATGCAAAAAATCATAATGTGGCAGTCATGTTGAAAATTAGTGCTTTGTTGAAGAAAAATGATTAATGTCTCTTATCATACACTCGGAACAAAACGGCTGTGGAGTTTTCAGTCTTGTAGATATGCAACCATCAAACAAATCAACCATGAAAAACTCTGCATTCTCTTTAGTTATGACATATTTTTTAACAACTAATACCACCACTTTATGAAAGGTGCAGTTATGCAAAAATCTCAGCATTTATGTTTAATACTTTTCTTGTGCGTCGTCTGTATGAGCGATAATATTTTTGCCAATACAAACACTGACTCAAAGAAAAAAACTCTCAATAAAATAAGGGAAGAGTTTTTGAAAGAAAAGATTCGAGTATCTCAAGAACAAATTGACCATTGGAAAAACCATAAATCACCAATGCCTTCCAATAAACAATTGCATTTTGAAGCTGCACAAAACGACGTAAAGGGCATAGCCGAAGATTTTCCCAATATTGGGGTAAGTGTATCCAATCAAATTGAATCCGAAGTGCATGCAGCTATAAACCCCGTTGACTCTGCCAACATAATCGTGTCTCCAATAAATCAGACCGGCGGTTTAACGGTACCTATTTATTATACAAAAGACTTTGGAAAATCGTGGAGAAAAAGTTCCGTTAATTTAGGCCCCGCTATTGCCGAGTCATTTGTTGCCGGTGGTGGCGATCCAATGTTCGCATTTGATGCTAATGGTACTGCTTATTTTTCTTGGATAAATCTGTATTATACTTCATTTCAATTTGATACTGCTTATGCCGACATGTATTGGGCATATTCCACCGATGGCGGAGCAACATGGATAAGGGAAAAAAATGATATTATCGGAAGAGGGTATATTGTTAACCAAACAATCACATCTTTTTTTGACAAGCAATGGATGATTGTTGATAAAACGGACTCGCCGTATCGCGGTAACTTATATTGTGCGATGCTTCATGCAGACGGTGATGATCCACGTGTTGGTTTGCGAACCAAGAATGCAAAAAATTCATTTTTTACTAACTCGACAACCAGACCACTCTCTGATGATTTTGCATTTAATCAATTCGCAGGTGTTGATATTGCTCCTGACGGAAGCGTTAATATGATTTTTTTAGCTTCAAAAGAAGGTATTTCCGCTAATGACATGGCACTCTATCACTTACGCTCCATCGACGGTGGTGCAACATTTGCTTCCGAGCATAAAATAACGCCGATTATGCATCCGCGATTCAGCCCCGAGATTGCCTCTGCAACAACGGTTGGAATACTTAATCAACGTGTATATCCTTGCCCGGGAATCGTTATTGATAAGTCCACATCGCCATATCGCGGAAGACAATACATAGTATGGTCAGGTTATGGAACAACACAAAATAATAATCGGGGATTTGATATTTTTCTGGCATACTCGGATAACAATGGCGCAACATGGTCAGAACCAAAAATTGTAAATGATAATACGAACAATATAACAAGTGATCAGTATTATCCCTCCATTGCAGTGAATGATAATGGTGTGGTAATTATTACGTGGTATGACAGAAGAAATGACCCCGATAATTTGAACACGGATTATTTTATGACATATTCTTTTGACGGAGCGCAAACATTTGTGAAAAATTTTCCGGTTTCAAGTCAACCGACCGATTTTTCTACTGTTGGTATTCAGAACAATGGCTTTGGCATAGGCGAATATAATCAGACCTTAGCCACAAAACATTATGCCATACCCGTCTGGGCTGATGCTCGGGGCGGTGCCGGTAATCTCAATATCTATGCTGCCTTTATTCCATTGAAAAAAGATATAACTTCCGTACAACTATACGATGTCAGTCCGGTTTCCGAAACTATATCAATGTCAGCACCTTACCCTTTACCCACGCAATCAGGATTGGTTTCAACGGAATATATGGTGAGCACCGATTGTGCAATCACGCTAGAAATTCTTGATATAAACGGAGAGGTAATAATGCCACTCTTCAGTGGTATGGAAACAGCAGGAAATCATGTAAAAACATTTTCAACAAGCACTTTGAATGCCGGTACATATATATGCCGTTTAGAAACACCTCACGGTGTCATAAGTCGTCTTTTTATTGTAAAATAAAATCTGTTTTTCGGGGCAATATTTTAGACAGTATTGCCCTTTTATTTTTTTTCATGGTATTTAATAATTGCCAAAGTAATATCGTCGGATTGCGGTGCGCCGTCGGCATGTTTATGAACATGAACTACAATGGTATCAAGAATAGTATGAGCATCGGTATGGCGTACAGCAAGCGATATTTCACGTAAAGTATCCTCGCCAAATTCATCATTATTATTATTCATTGCTTCGGACACTCCGTCGGTGTACATAATGACGGCATCACCGTTTTCTATGGTCGTTGCACCTGTATTATATGGCGGTGCATTTTCTAAAATTCCCAGAATAATTCCCCCGCATTGCAATTCTTCAATTCTACCGTCTGCGCGTATAATAAACGGCGGATTATGCCCTGCGTTGATATAGGTAAGCGAAGAAGTCTCGGGGTCAAATAAAGCCGCAAAGAAAGTGACAAATTTGTCCGGCGATGTATTATTATACACAATGGCATTAATGCGCGATACAAGTTCATCTAATTTCATGTGGAGTGGAGCCAGAACGCGCAATGCTGCTTGCACATTTGCCATTAATAATGAAGCCGGCATACCTTTGCCCGACACATCGGCAATAGCAATGAGTAAACGACCGTCGGCTAAATGGATAAAATCATAATAATCGCCTCCTACTTGCTTTGAAGGAATGCTCGTTGCAGCACAGGAAAATCCTTGTAATGTGGGTAAAACACTCGGCAATAAACCGCGTTGAATTTCCGTTGCCAATGACAATTCACTCTCAAGACGCTTTTTTTGTAATTCCTCTTGGAATAAGCGGGCATTTTCTAAAGCAGACAACATTATATTGCCCATTGATTCGATAAACTGCTCATTCATTTGGGTAAATTCTGTGTTGTTTAGTTTACCGCCAACAAAAAGCAGCCCGCGTACTTCACCGTGAATAATCATTTTTGTTACAAGTTTCACGCCGGCGGCATCGAGTAATGCTTTTGTCTGATGACGCATAGAAGAAAATGATGAATATCGCGTGTCTTCTATGGCGCTGCACTCTTGAATAATATCGGGTGTAAATATTGCGGAAAATCTGTTGATAATTGTCTCGATCTCAGTATTATTCATCGTAAAGACCGCAAAGCGGCTCACCATCATTTGTCCCATCAAACGATAAGAGAACATCTGCAATATTTGCGATTTTGATAATAAAGCACTAAACTCTCTATTGACCTCAAAAATTGTTGTCAACAACTGATTTTGCATTTCCATTTCATTTTTTTGCCGCACTATATCGGCATTGGCGCGCGCGCTGTGCAAAGCATTGGCAGCAATGGAACATACCAATGTGCCATATTGTATTTCTTCATCGGTTAATGTATTGGACGGTATTGCACCCACGCATACCATCGCCATGACTTTATCATGATGGAGCAAAGGAA
>JAYRWZ010000165.1:0-10400 GCA_041917875.1 Chloroflexota bacterium
AAGAAACGATCAAAAATATGTTCCAAACTATCATCAGGAATACCGACGCCAGTGTCAGAAATACGAATGACCGCACATTGTGTATCGGCTTGCATTCTGACCAATACTGAACCGTTAGAACGATTATATTTTATTGAGTTGTCAATAACATTGATGAGAGTTTGATGAATACGCACATAATCAGCCATAATCATTACATTATCTTCGATGATAGATTCGAGTTTTATACCTTTTTCTTCGGCAAGAATCTGCATATCTTCTGCGATATCTCTAATTGTAGCACTTAAATTAAGCGGCAGAAAATCTATTTTTACTTGTCCGGTCTCGGCACGTGATATTTCAAGCAAACTCTGGACTACTTTAGATAAACGCGTTACTTCTTCCAAAGCGCTCATTATCGTTTCTTTATATTGGGCATTTTGTTTGGGACTTCGCAACGCTAATTCCATTTCCCCCATCAAAATTGCTAATGGGGTTCGTAATTCATGTGATACATCTGAGGTAAATTGCCTAATCTGCTCAAAAGAATCTTGTAAACGCTCTATCATTTCATTGAGGGTTGATGTTAACCTACCGATTTCATCATTTGAAGAAGGCATCGGCAAACGGCGACTTAAGTTGTGAGCAGTAATATCATGAGCGGCATTTATTATCTTGTCCACCGGCTTTAGTGAAAATCTGGCAAGTAACCATCCGCCAAACATTGAGATAAATATAGCAATCGGAAAGGCAATAGTATATGCAGAAAATAATTCTCTCAGCGTTTGTTGAATTTCTTCTTCAGGATATGCAACAGACACCTGGGCGAATTTTGAAAGTCGTGTAGCAACTCTTAAGTGCTCGCCTCCACTGCCAATTAATGTAAAATCTGTTCTTTTTACTATCGGTAGATTTACTTGCACATTATTTAGAGTAATACGGGCATCAAACACTAATGGCAAAGAATCCTGACGCAGATTTTCCGATTTCCAAACAATTTGATTATCCTTATCCGCGACTTGAATAAAGTAGTTTTTCGAATTTAACAATATATGTTGATACACAGCAACCCAAATAGCATCCATTTCTTCTTGTTGAGTTGAAATGCTCGTTGTATTTTGCAATAAAGAAGTATCACTTATATTTTTTGCTCTATCTTGAATATTATTTCTTTGACTTCTTTTTTGCCTACTTATCATAGATTCTTTATCGGAAGTTGACCTCAAGAATGCGAAGTCATCATTTTTTTCATTCTTTTTTTTCTTCTTTGATTTTTTCGATGGTTTAAGTGGCTGTTGAGTTTCATCTTGCTTCTGCTTAATGATATCATCCAGTGCAGCAGCAACATTTTCGAGTGATGTATCAAGATTTGTCCGTAATTCATTCGATACTGTAATAAAAGACAATACTCCGATTCCGACAAGTGTCAGAGCCAGTAGAAAGCTATACCATAATGTAAGTTTTAATCGAAGCGTTATCTGCATACTATACAAAATAAAACGGCGAAGGAAAATCCCTCGCCGTTATTGATTGTCGTGTTACATTTGACCATTAATTTTTTACAAATGATAATGTCCACTCTTTTCCATTACTGGTTATTTTGACAACATACACGCCAATTGATATTCCATTTGTCGGAATATTAATCGAATGCATGGATGAAGAGGCAATTTCCGTTGTAGTATATAAGGTCGCACCTAATGTATTGACTATACTGACATTGATAGCCATTCCCGGAATTGTTGGAACCATTACCTTTGTGTTCGAATTAACGGGATTAGGATATAATACGGGATTTCCTGTAGCAACAACGTCTTCTTCAACGGACGTTTCAATAATCCGTGTCTCCGAAGTTGCAGAACATCCTTCTGGATTTGTGACACGCACACGATAAACTCCACTGCCGGTTGCATTTGTGAATGTGTAGCTTCTCTGATTTGCACCTTGAATAAGTTGTCCATCCTTAAACCATTGATATTGAGCGGCTTCGCTGCAAATCAATGTATTACCTTGCTGCGTAATGGTTGGCTTAGCAGGTTGGGGTTTTACCGATACAAGTACAGTATCAAATGAAACACAATTATTAATATCTGTAATTTTAACCACAAACTGTGTTGTTACCGGAGGCACAACTATTGGTTTTTGAATTTTATCATTATTAATCGTAAAAGCTGGTGACCAATTGTATCTGTATGGAGGTGTACCATTTGCCGGTGTCGCATCTAAAAATACCGTATCACCGACACATATAGAAACATCATTAATCGTTTTGACAGATACACCTGGCACAACACTGACATTGATTGTATCGTATGAGATACAATTATTAGCATCAGTAATTGTGACGATGTATCTTGTGTTTGTTAAAGGTCGTGCAATAGGCATCATTAATGATGAATCCGACAATCCTTTGCCGGGTGACCAACGATATTGTAATGGAGCAACTCCACCAATTGTCGGCTCGCCTAAGGTAATCGGTGAACCCGAACAAATCTGAGCATCATTACCGGCACGCGCAACCAAATTACAAACCACGCCCGTACGGAATGATGTTTCACCTAAAGTTTTCGGATATACATTACCAAACCAATGACCATACATTTGTACAGCACCAGTATTGAGACGATAACGTAAACGTCCGCGCCATTTATAGTTGGTTGCAGGTGTTAAACCATTAACAACTTTTGTAATGAGAGTATTTGCCCCGGTTGTTGGAACCCAAGCATCCGACAGTACTGTGTTTCCTCCATTAAACGCTGTATTAATTGGTTTTACTTCAAATTCTGCTTTGACGGTAGTTCTGCCAAAATAAGAACGTGAGTTGACAGCAAAACCTACAGAAGTATTATTTTGTGTGCGACCACCTTCTACAATAGGTGTAAGTAAATCTTGACGTAATTGGCGAGGGCGCAAAGCCATACCGGGAGTACCATTCCCATAGAATATATGGACTGCACCTGAGTTCTGACCTGCACCTGACTCACGAAAAGCTGAGATCAGTACATCGCTGTATCCGTCGCCATCAAGATCGCTTCCACCTGCAATCGCATTACCGAATTGAGCAAAAGATTTATTTCCTTCCAAAAACCAATTTGGCTCATTTGCTAATCCGTTTTGTGAACCGGCATAAACGTAAACAGCACCTTCGCTCGGCTGACCGTTAAAATACGTTGTTGCACCGATTGCAATATCTCCATAACCGTCACCATTAATATCACCGATAGACGCGACACTTGCCCCAAACTCGGTGGTCTCACGATTTGATTCTGCTGTCCATGTCGGTTGAGATGAAACACCGTTAGCACCCGAAGAATAAAGGTAAACTCTTCCTTCATTTGAACTTGGATTATCGAACCAGATTGCCCCGACAAGTACTTCAGTATAACCGTTACCATCAATATCTCCTGCACTTGCTACACTATGTCCATACTTCGCATTTGCTTGATTGCTTTCGGCCGTCCATATTGGCGTATTTGCAACCCCAAACAATTGTCCGGTAAAGATCCATGCTTTTCCTTCATTTACCTGAGGATTATCATAGAAAGGTGCACCAACAATAAAATCTCCTAAACCATCACGATTAACGTCACCGGCACTTGCAACAGACCAACCAAACTGACCGTCGGCTTGGTCTCCGTCAAATATCCACGGATTTTGGGCGACTATTCCCAAGGATGAGCCGTACATTATACTTATGCGACCGGCATCGCGAACCACGTTGTTTAAATCCCACGATGGTTCACCAATCAAAATGTCATTGAACCCATCACCGTTAACATCGTCAACTCCGGCAATAGAAAAACCAAATAAGGAACGTTCTTGTTGACCATCAATGATTGTTGCCGGTGTTTCATTTAACCCTGTTGGTGAGCCGTGATATACATAGACTCGCCCGACATCTTTAACACCTGTAATTGGATTGTCAAAATATGGAGCACTAATAGCAACGTCAGAATACCCGTCATTGTTTACGTCTCCAAGTGAAGCTATTGAAAAGCCGAAGTATGATAACTCTTGCAATGTAGGATTCAATCTTTGCGACGGTGTAGCAGCCACACCGTTTGCACTTCCCAAGTAAAGGAAAGCACGACCATCATCCAAGAAGCGATTATCCATATATGGCGAACCTGCCATAAAATCTCCAAATCCATCGCCATTAATGTCACCAACCGCTACTAAAGAGAAACCAAATTGATCGCCTGCTTTTGTACCATCAAGTGATCTATTAGGTACATTGGACAACCCATTGAGTCTGCCATGATAGATAAACAATCTGCCTTCACCTGCATTTGTATTGGTATGATTCGGTGCACCAACAACCATGTCGCTTAAGCCATCACCATTAATATCGCCTGCGTTTGCAATAGAAGTACCCAGGCGTGCAAAAGATTGATCCGATTCTACCATAAGTCCAAAACTTGGCTGAAGTCCTTGACTAGAGCCGTAATATACCATTGCCGTGCCTTCATTGGTTTGTCCACTGGTCATATTTGCAGCACCTATTAATATATCAGCAAATCCATCACCATTAAAATCGCCTCCTCCTGCAACTGCATTACCTATTCGTGTATTGTCACGATTGCCTTCAGTGGACCATGTGTTATTTCTTGATAACCCCGAAGCTGAGCCATAATAGACAATCACTCGACCTTCATCTGTAGAACCATTGTCATATCTTGGCGCACCAAGAATTAACTCGCTGTACCCATCACCGTTTACATCACCTGCTGAATTTAATGCAGCAGCAAAGTTAGCTCCGTCTTGTGAAGTTGAATCTATGAAACTTGGTGCATTCGTAGCAAATTGTGCACTGCCATAATAAACATACAATCTACCTTCAGTCGCAGCATCTGCATCTGTGTTTTGGTTAGGTGCACCGATTGCAATATCAGAAAAGCCATCGCCAGTAACATCTAAGCTATTTGCAATGGCTGCACCAAAATTTGCACCGGCAGCATTGCTCTGAGCAGACCAAATAGGCGTTGCAGCCAGCCCGGTGCTGTTACCTCTAAACAAAAATGCAGCGCCTTCAAAGGTTTGTCCTTCAGAGTAATTCGGTGCACCGATTAAGACATCACTATTACCGTCACCGTTTACATCGCCTGCACACGCAACTGCAGAACCAAATCGTGCACCGGCATTATTACCTTCAGCGGACCATGACGGTGTTACTCTTAAACCTGTTGATGATCCTAAGAAAAGCCATGCTTTTCCTTCGTCAGTATCATCGCCATCAAATCCGGGAGCACCTATGATAACATCAGAGTAGCCATCATTATTTACGTCACCTGCGCATGCAACGGAGGCACCGAAATTGGCATTTCTTTGTGAAAAGAGGAATACCCAAGAGGCAGATGCTGAAGCACCACCGGGACCGCCATAATACACAGTTACCTTCCCTGCATCTGTTGTATCTGTTGTTTTATCTGAAAATGGTGAACCAACAATGATGTCACTGTATCCATCACCGTTTACATCGCCTGCTGAAGATACCGAAGATCCAAAACCCGCACCAACTTCTCTGCCATCGCGCGTAGCTGAAGCAGTACTAATAGCAGGGCCTGCCCCTAAATATACTTGAACGGAACCTTCATCCAATTGACCACCGTCAAAATAAGGTATCCCTACACCAAAATCATCATAACCATCTCTGTTAATATCGCCAAAGCCACCAATAGAAGTACCAAACTGAGCATTTGCTTGGTCACCTTCAGCCAACCAGGCAACAGAAGATGATATACCACCGGTACTACCGAAATAAAGATGTACTCTTCCTTCGTCTTCGAGACCACCATCCCAAAGTGGTGCACTGATAGCTATATCGTCATTACCGTCATTATTTACATCACCAACACCAGCAACACAAAAACCAAAACGAGCATTTAGTTGTCCACCGGTTACTTGCCATGATGGGGTTGACGGTAAACCGGAACTATTGCCGTAAAATGCTAATGCAATGCCTTCATTGGGTAGTGTTGATTGTGCAAAAGGTGAACCAATGACAATATCAGCATATCCATCTCCATTCACATCTCCAACGATATCAATACTATGTCCAACTTGATAGCCGGCTATGTTAGACTCATAGGTCCATGAAGGAGATGCAGCAAGTCCACCTGTTGTTTGACCCAAAAACATCATTACAGCACCTTCTTTGTTGCTGCCATTGGTATAAAAAGGTAAACCAACAATGATATCATGTCTATTATCACGATTGATATCTGCATTGCCACTTACGGTGTAACCCATTTGTGCTCCGTCGTTATTAGATTCAAAAGTTATTGGTGCATCAGCGGACAATCCTGTGTTGCCACCAAAAAACACTTGAACCATACCCTCATCAATTTGTCCGTTATCCCAAAGAGGAGTACCTACGATAATATCGTTAAATGCATCAAGATTGATATTACCCGCTGACGCCACACTAAAGCCCATTTGTGCATTCTCTTGGTTCGACTCTCTTTGAGCTGCTGCAGTTGTACTAACACCAATTCCACTACCAAGATACACAAACACTGCTCCTTCATCTGTTTGTCCATTGTCAAATCCCGGCGCTCCGACAACAATGTCGTGAAACTGATCGCCGTTAAGCCGACCTGCACCTGAGACGGAATAACCAAACATTGATCCTATTTGATTACTTTCTAACATCGTATTGTAAGTGGTTGGTAAACTTGCGGTAGCATTACCATGGAATATAAACACGGCTCCTTCGTCCGATTGACCATTGTCATAGTACGGTGCGCCAACAGCAAAATCTTCGAAATTATCACCATTAACGTCTCCGATACCGGATACAGCATAACCCAATTGTGCATTGATTTGATTGGACTCAAAAGACCAATCGGGTGTCTGTGATATAGGATCTACCGTAATTGGGTACACGGCTCCTTCATCGTGAACGATAAGTTTAATGATTTCTTTATCAACACTGACATACGCTGTTAACTCACTTCCATTTGCATCCCACACTTTCAAATCTTTGTACCACAATGCTGGTCGTTGATCCTTGTTAAGCAGAACCACGTCATCAGAGGAAGATTCAACGGCTATAAGTTCTGAATTTTCATGTAATTCGATAGTTAATGGTAACTTGCCTTCAGGTTTTTCTCGAACAATAAAATTTTGTCTCATGCCTTCAAGCGTATTGACATATTCAATATCGAACTGGCGATGAATGACTGACATTCGCTCTTTTTCTGTAATCATTTCGGCCACATCGGCAATTGCAAGTGTTTTCTTGCCTTTATGAATGGCTTTGAGCGATAAATCAAAATCCCAATCATGATTTCCGGTCCTTGGTTTAAGAGAAAAACCATCACCTCGATAAGTAACTCTGTAATTGTTTGATCGGTTCACGCTTTGAAATGCTCCAACATCATCCTGAAAGCGTATATGGTATTCGCTCTCCGCTATTGATTGTGACGCTTTCGCAAACCATTCTTTGTCGCGTTGATCCGGTGTCACGGTGTTTTTATGTTCAATTAGGGTAGGAACTGTAAAAACAAGCCCGCCGATTGTTGCCAACCCAACAGCACCAATGATGAAATTTTTCATCATAACTTTTCACCTGAATAAGTGTATAAAATATTAATATTTCTTTATTTAAGTACTTGCCCTGTCTCATAACTCCAGAAGAGAAGATCTACGATTTCCTGCTTTAGACCGATCTCATAGCAATAATCGAACCATTGACGTTCAATAGTCAAATAATCTTTTTTTGATGTTAGTCGAGGTATCTCACGAAAGACACCACATAGAACCAAATGTTTCAAAACATGGCGATCAATAATCGCTACTCCATTCATCCCTATGTTACGCAAGAAATGAGAAGCTTCCTTCATTCCCAATCCCCTCACATGTTTCACCAAACTTTCCCGCTTTTGCAATATGTCAGTGGCAGTATCGGAAACAATCATCTCTATAAGGGACCAATTCTCTCGAGCTTTGAGCAAGGAAACAGACTTTTGATTATGAAATCTTATGTACTGTGATTTGTCTCGTAAAACTTCCTCAGGATTAAACCCTAATTCGAAGAACTGTTTTTCGCGCAACACATTTACAACCCGTAAGGCATTTACAGCCTTTGATTGTGGAGTACAAAGACAATAACACAGTTCATAAAAATATGATTCCTGCTTAACATGTGCAAAATCTGTTAATCTGCTTTCAATTACACTTTTAAATTGTTGATAATGTTTGACATGTGTGTCAGGTAATTTTGACATAATTACTAACAACAAAATTATTGAGTAACGACCAACGTTTCTGCTTCTTTTTGTGCATCCGATAATGCCAAAGCCGCTGACTTTTCTCCGAGCAATGCGGATGTGACCGCATTTTCGAGTATCGCTTCAATCTCAAGCCAACGAGGATGCACTGGAGTCATTTTTGCATGATTTAACTGTTGAGCAAAAATTTCTTTTTGAGGCACATCCTTAAAACTCATCGAAACATTACTTTTACTTGCCGGAAATCCTGCTTCGGGAATTGACTTGCAAAATGAAACTACATTCTCTTCCTTGATCAAAAACTTTAACAACTTTCCGGCTAACTCTTGTTTTTTCGAAAACTTATTGATTGCAATGTATTCACCGCCGGCAAAAGACATACTGGAAGACCCCATGCCCGGGATAAGTGAAACAGAATATTCAAGTTTGGGATTACCTTCGTGTATCTTTTTCATAAGCCAGCTACCTGAAATCCAAAAACCGATTTTGCCTTGAACAAACATCTCATCAAGATGTCTTTGAGTTTCAATCATGCCATAACGTGAGAGTTCGATGTACTTTTCTAAAGCAGATACATTTTGCGAGCTGTTTAGAACTACTTTACCTTTCGAGTCTAAGATATCTCCCCCATTCGACCAGAAGAATGGAAGAATCTTTTTATATAAACGATGCGCATCTGCACCATTAGCTCCAAAACCATAGACATCCTGCTGTGTTTCCGTGATTGACTTTGAAGCTGAAAGCAACTCTTCTACATTTACAGGAACTTTACTGATATTTGCTTTTTTCATTGCGGCAAGATTGCAGAACATGACCCTTGTATCAACAACCCATGGAGCTGCATAATGTTTACCAGCCCAACGGCTTGGCAATAAGGCATAGGGAATTGCGTAATCCAAGTCCGCTTCCGGTATCTCAGACAAAACGCCTGCACTCGAAAACTGTGCAACCCAGTCCGATCCCAACTCCAGAACATCAGGTGCTGTTTTGGAGTTAAATGAGGCAAGCAATTTGGTTTTGCCATCATTCCAACTGAGTTCTGTGGTCAATACTTTGCAGTTGTTTTCGGTCTCAAATCTGTTAATGAGATCACGCAAAATTTGTTTTTGCGTAGGTTCACTCCAAAAGTGCCAAAACACTAACACATTGTCATCATTTTGCTTAGGTGAGTCTGAACAGCTGTTTACAACAAAAACTGCACCTATCGTAAGCAATAGCCCAAAAATCTGTTTCATGCTCAAGTTACTATTTCCCAATATCACTATAAACGGCAAAAATACGCAATATATCTTTCGGCTTAGAACATTCACTGATAAATCAGAAGAAAATTACCTTCCATCAATCAAAATTTGTAATATGAAGTGTTTTATCTATTTTTGCACCCCGTCTATACACGCTACTACTTTCACATCTTTATTTTATTACAAATGACATATCAAAAATTAGTCGCGCCAACAAGTGGCGAAAAAATTTCGGTCAATGCCGATGGCTCGCTTTCAGTACCGAATACCCCCATCATTCCATTCATTGAAGGTGATGGAACCGGTCCCGATATATGGGCTGCATCAGTGAAGGTTTTTGATGAAGCGGTTAAAAAAGCTTACAACGGTGAACGTCGTATCGAATGGTTTGAAGTTTTTGCAGGCGAAAAATCGAATGTAGTCTATGGAGAAAACACTTGGTTACCCGAAGATACTCTTGAAGCTATTCGTCAATATGTGGTTGCAATCAAAGGACCGCTCACTACACCTGTGGGTGGTGGCATACGTTCAATAAATGTTGCCCTACGACAACTCATGGATTTATATGTCTGTTTGCGTCCGGTCGTCTATTTCAAAGGAGTTCCAACTCCTGTCAAGAATCCGGAATTGGTTGATATGGTGATCTTCCGAGAAAATACGGAAGACATTTATGCCGGAATCGAATTTAAGGCAGGCAGTCCTGAACAAACTCAGATGTTGGGTTTTTTACAGCAAGAGTTTCCAGCTTTTGCAAAAAAAATAAGATTTGGCGGCGAAACACCGGATGAAATCGGCATAGGTATAAAGCCGGTTTCCAAAAATGGTTCGCAGCGACTCATTCGTGCAGCCATCAAATATGCACAGCGTCATGGCAGAAAAAGCGTCACCTTGGTTCACAAAGGCAATATCATGAAGTTTACAGAAGGAGCATTTCGTGATTGGGGTTATG
>JAYRWZ010000166.1:0-2529 GCA_041917875.1 Chloroflexota bacterium
CGGTCAGTTCAATTGCAAGCACGGAAACGGCTGTGTTCATCAGTACATTAGGAAAGGGTTTATTGAAAAGCACTGATAATGGCATAACATGGAATCCTGTGTCATTTCCACAACCTTTTGTCAATATATTATATGTTTATGGTTCATGGATTTTTGCCGGAACATCGTATGCCGGTTTATATCGCAGTGCCGATAATGGCATAACATGGACACCGATGAATAATGGTTTTGCGGCTCATACAGTAACGGCATTAAGCATTGCTGCTACACAATCATATTTTGCGGGCGTTCTTGGCGACGGCATATATCGCAGTAAAGATCAAGGTAATTCCTGGCAACCGTCGGGACTTGAACAACAATCCGTCAATACTATTATTATGCGTGACACAGCAATCTATGTGGGAACGGATAATGGTATTTATCGCAGTATTGATGATGGTAATTCATGGACAGCACATCATAATGGTTTACTTTCCCGAAAAGTGTATGCTTTTGCCCTCAGTGACAGTATTATTTATGCCGGAACTCGCGTGGGATTATATCGCAGCAGCAATAATGGCGACACATGGACAGAAGCCGGATTAACGAATGAATATATTATTGCTCTGGATATAATCGGCACCACACTCTATGCCGGAACATGGGGCAATGGTATGTTTCGCAGCACCGATAATGGTCGAAATTGGTATCCGTTTTCTTTAGAAAATCAAGATGTGCGATGTTTTGCCGTGCGAAGCGGGAAATTATTTGCAGGCACGACAAGCGACGGCGTCTATCGTTTAAGCGATAATCAATCCGCGATGTTGCAAGCGGGCTTATCTTCCGAATATATACGTTCGATAGCTGTGGTATCGGGGCGGATTTTTGCAGGCACTTTGACAGGGGTGGCATATAGTAATAATGATGGCGAAACATGGAAAAATGTAGGATTTACCGAAAAAGCTGTTTTTTCCTTTCTCGCTGTGGATAATACATTATTCGTCGGGGCGGAAGGTTCTTCCATTTGGAAAACGGATATCGGTGTTCTTACTGCAATCAATGAACAAGATATTTCTTCGGAAACTCTTCATATATTTCCTCAACCGGCACACGATATACTTCATATTTCTGCAAATAATCTTCCCCATAATTCTCAAGGTTCAATTTTGACATTAGATGGCAGATTATTGCACACATTTTCGATAACAGAATCCGCAACTATACCCATTCACGATATACCGATGGGAATATATATTCTCACTATTGGCTATCAGGGACACACAGCACAAAGGACTTTAATTTCGATAGCACGATAAATTGCCATCGAAATACAAAAAACAATGTAAGATATTGGTATAATTTATAATTTGCAGAATACGTATATATCATTCAAAATTAGGGTAATCGAGCATCACAATCCTCACAAGTACTTTCCTTTATAAAAACAACGCTTCGGAATTTTCCGAAGCGTTTCTTGTTTCCATAAGTATAAACATCAAGCCAAAAGCCGATTATTGAAATATTGTCACCGACAGATTTTCCGTTGTGCCATCGCTGTGACGCAATTGAATAGTATAATGTCCATTTGGATAAAGTGCAGAATTATTTTTCCATTGCCCCGTGCCATCAATAATGGATTTTTCTATCAGAGTGCCCAGTACATCATAGACATATATTTCTGTGAATGCTTGCGCTTGCACAGTAAAATGACGCGAAGCGGGATTGGGAAATACCTTGCTTTCTATCAAAGATGTATTATCTTCCACAGTGGTCAAATCATTAAACACCAGATCTTGTTTTATGGGTAAGGTAGGACACACACACATCAATGCCCTGTACAATTCTATTTCTTTATCTGTTGCAGGTATAGTATCTTCGACACCGTCCCAGAGCCCTCGTCCATAACGGCGTTTGTCGCCATTATTACCAATAACGGAAAGTTGCCGGAAATTAGCGGCGGCGGCGGCATTATGCACGGCTATATGGCGTCGCACCATCATTTTCCAGCCAATACCATTATGAGAACTACAACCAAAATTGCATCCGGGATATCTGTGACTTACAATACAATTATCATAGAGATGGGCAAAATCACGATTAAAATTATCCCAATTTGTCCCAAAAGGATCATAAAAATTATCACCCAAAGAATCGCGTATCCACCGATGCGATATACTTTGTGCCGAAATTAAGGTATCGCCTTCGCGTTCTGATTCGTATGTGAGATTACCACCATCATACCTCACATTCCATATATCAATACCACTAATTTCATATTTGATGAGAGTTTTTTGATTCGGGTCAATATATTTTCGCATTTCTTTCTGAATTTTTATATCGTATTCATCGTGAGGTACCTTTTCTCTCAGAATAAAAAGTCGTATGGAATCAATAATATCTTGCTTTGTATTAAGAATATAAAAATCCATAGGAAAAAATAATGCATTCATATCCTCATATTTTTTATACCATTTCAGCCGTAATTTGGTCGTATCATAAAACACAGACGGTACATTTTTTTCCCCGGGATACATGGAACGAACCCCATTA
>JAYRWZ010000167.1:0-2080 GCA_041917875.1 Chloroflexota bacterium
AGTGTTTTCAATTTGATCCACAAAATATATATCACCATTTGCATCAAATTCCACACCGGCAATGCCTGTAGCACCTGTTTCTATACTTTCAATGAATGTAGGTTTTTGAACTGAACTGAGACGGAAAAGATGTATCTTCCCGTCTTCTCTGTCGCTGATTGCCAATAGTGATTGAAATATATCCATACCGACCGGTTTTTTCAATCCTTGAGTAATACAGGGTTCAAACACCGCATCTTTCATTTCCACAAATTCAGTAAGCCATTCATTGCGAGGTGGTTGTACGGTCAAATTTTTTGCAATTGTACCGGATTGTGTTTGTAATCGAAAAATGGAATTGCCATCAATATAATACAACCACGATGTTGATTTGTCAAGCACTAAATGTGAAGGAAGATTATGCTCTCTTTTTGCGAGTGTGATCTGACTGAATCTACGCACACTGCCATCACGATGATCCGTGCCGCCAATTTCATGAGGATTTGCAAAATCATAACGGCAAATATCATTATACATATTGTCATTGACCCAATAGACATTATTTTTTTCATGAGCAATTCCCATAGTAAAAGGGCTTTGATGCAACATATCCAAATGACTCGCCAAACGTTGCTGTACCTGATCAAATGGTCCTTGATTACGTCGGGCAAAAATTGCAGTGTCCGAAGCCCATAATGTCGGTCCCATAAAATCCATTTGCGGAACGGAATTTTCTTTTGGCTCGCCACTTTGCGCTGTACCGAAAGTGCCATTGTCGCCAAAATCGATCGCCATAGTACGCCACATAAAATGGGATGCAGCATAATCTCTGCGTCTTTCAACGGTTTGATTATTAGTGCCCGTATTTCTTATAATTGCTACACCTTCGCCCGATTGATTCGTTCCTGTAACAACCCATAATTCATTCGGATGGAAAATGTTTGAATTAAATGATAAATCAACAGGGTTAATAATATCAGGATATGAAGCTATTGTGGTTATGGTAAATTTATCATTGGAAAGTAATTGATCATTATTGTCATACTTCTGTGAATAAAATCGTACTTCATTGAGCGCTTTTTCCAATAGTTTATCTATGTCCATAAATGGTTCATCATTGTAGGTAGCAAAAACGAGTTTACCTTTATGAATAATCATAGCCACATGCAAATCAAGGTCTTTTTCTTTATCAAAAGCGGAAAGTGATCCGGCAGCAACATTCCCCACATCTTCAAGAAATGTAAAAACGTCGGAAAAAGAATGTTTTTGTGAAAAAGTATTCAGCATTTTTTGTTTTTCAGAGCTGATTGCCACAATTTTAATACCATGAGAACGCAATAATGCCGATTGCTTATTCAGATTGTAAAGCTGTTCGGCACAATGACTGCATTGTGTTCCAAGGAATCGAATGAGAATAATCGGCTGTTGTTCTGATAGCGCAAGCACATCAACGGAGGGCTCCCCAACCTTGAGAGTTTGGGGTAAGAGTGCATGAAAGTCTTTGGGTAATGTGACAAATGACATTGGTTTCATCATGGTATGTAAACGTGCCTCGTCAGACGCAGCAAGTGTGGCAACAAAAAGCAAGGTAACAGTTAATCCGGTGAGTAGATATTTTTTCATATTGAATCAAACATGAATGTGAAAAATTTTTACTACACCAAGATACGCATTTTACGGCTAAGTTTCACTACACAACGTATGAAATGTATCTGAACATGTACGAATACACACTCCGTGAACACTGTCAATAGTCACAAACGTTGATGGAACATCTGTCCAACATCCTGAATTTACATATGTTACGCCACCGGAAGATTTCACTGCCGGCACATGAGTATGTCCACAGAACACATAATCTGCTTGCTGCTTACGACCATACTCAAGTGCATCATCTGCAACTTTCTCGACTATGCGGATAAAGCGTTTACTTCGTTGTTTTATCCAACGACTCAGACGTTGTTGCCCTCCTCCTATCATCTGTATGCCGGTGTAAATTCTAGTTGCAACCTCTGTGATTACCGGTTTTTCCACGATAAATTCATCGAATTGATGGCCATGTAGTGCAAGCATTTTTTGCTGATTAAAAATCCATATATAT
>JAYRWZ010000168.1:0-2031 GCA_041917875.1 Chloroflexota bacterium
GAATTATTGGATGATCGTGTGGGCGATGAAGAAGACCGCATAGTAGTTTTGCTACAATTGCGTGCGGTGTATGGGGATTTTATGAACCGTTTATCATGTTATAATAAAGAGTTAAACGATGGAGAAATCAAGACCTGCGCCTTGATGCTTATGCATTTAAGTACATCGAAGATAGCGATAACCTTGGGCGTATCGGAGCGGACGGTAGAAAAATATCGTTCGACGATACGGAAGAAACTTGGTATAGCGGCTCATGGTAATATTGTCGCATTCCTTCAACAATTTCTGGAAGAATAAATAGATAGATAAAAATGTTTACAAAGTGTGAAATAAGATAAGACAATGATACGCGAATAACTACAAAGCAAAAATTAATGCCCTTGTTAACTCAGTCAAGAATTGCGCCCAACCGGAAACCCATTGTTGATACACTTGATCCTGACTCCATCCTGATTTTAAAGATACCATTGATTTTACATTCTATGTTCAAAGATTTCAGTACGAGAACTCGTACATGTACTGATCGTAATTGTCAAATCAGCAGGTAATGTCATGAGTAAGTTCGGTGTGAAAATATTCAAAACTATATACATATCAAGAACATATCAATGATATATCCGCCTTGCTACGTAATAATTACGTAGTCATTATTACCTCATACGCCTTGTAATTTTGCGCTTGATGAACACGTAATAAAGAGGTCTTTAATTCTACGTTCATAGTACAAATATTTATCAAAGGAAACAGTTATGTCAAAGCACAGTTCAAACAAAATACAATACAGAGCTATGGTCGCAGGTGCTGCATTTACCCTTGCAATAGCATTATTTTTGGGTTGTTCCGATTCCCTGGCTCCGTCGGCAGTATCGCCGAAACATGGAGATATAATCGAGGAAACAGTAAGTAGAAAAAGTAGGAGCGTTCAAATCAACGGTACTGACACCTCACTAATAGCAACAATCAATGGATATTCATTTTCGGTTCAATCATCGCCTGCTCGTGTGGAAGTATTAAACGGCAATACTGTAGTTGCAACCTTTACCGATAAGTGCTATACCGTATCAATGGCGGGACCGTTGAGAACATTCACAGAGACCAATAATGTGACAGGTAGTACCAATGTGAAGTCCTATGTCATGTCCCACGGAACTTGGGTGCGAAAACTCACAGCCCCGTTTAACATCGCAACATATAACAGCAACCCGACGCCGCAAAAAGAAGTATTAAAACAATGGCTTTATGATGCTGTAACAGCTAATAAAAATGGTGTGCCGGATGTTCTGGAAACTGCAATGCAATACTTAGAAGGAGCACCATCTCAAAGCGGATTATTTAATAATCAAGCCGTTCAACTTTACGGAGATGCAAAATATTCCTCCGGCGGAGATTACAATGATTATTTTCAGGTAACGATCAATTATACCAATCCTTGGGCAAAAACAGACGCTCCCGAAGCTAACGAATCACTGTCGCTTGATTGCTCCGGTTATATGCGTATGATTTGGGGCGCGCGGCGAAATTCGGCGGGTTCATATACCGACGGGCAGATTCCACTTTCGATTGATAAAAACGATTCATGGGACAATTCCAATATGACTATGACTCGGACATCTTATGCCATGTATGCTAATTCTCCGGGCGAGATTATTATAGCGCATACCGGAGTTACAGCAATGAATTTGGTGAGCAAACTCAATATCGGCGATCTGGTATTTTTCGATGATAATATTGGTACATCATCATCGAAGATCAACCATGTTGGAATGTACATCGGGCAATGGACCAAACCGGGTACAGCCACAACATATGCCCGTTTTATTTCGAGCCGCACGTCTATCAATGGACCGACCATGGGCGACTATAAAGGTGCTTCGCTGCTCAACTATTCCATTACGTCAAAATACTCAAAAACCTTTTGTGCAGCAAGACGATTATAATAGCCACCAATGATAATACTGTGAAAATACATTTTAAAAGAGGTGACAATCATCATGGGAAGTAAGGTAGTCCATGGAGAGACTGAAAAAATTC
>JAYRWZ010000169.1:0-2413 GCA_041917875.1 Chloroflexota bacterium
CAGGGAAATTTCAATGGACACCGACAAATGATATACAATTTGCCGATAGTGCCAATCCTATAATTACACCAACGCAATCGGGGTGGTATTATGTGACATTAACCGATATTAATTCATGTTCGCAAACTGATAGTGTCTATGTAAAAGTGAACCCATTGCCGACCGTAAAGTTGCCGGATACTGTATTTACTTGTGTGGGAAAAGAAATAATTCTTTCGCCTGCCGATGAAACGGGTGCAGCACCTTTGCAATATGGTTGGACATCGTCAGAAACAATCGCAACACCGTCGCAAAAAGTATTGCAATTTATTCCACAGAAATCAGCCCGCTATATTCTTACGATCCAAGACGGCAATGGCTGTATGGTAAAAGACAGCGTCGAGGTCGTATTGTTTTCAGAAACCCAAGCCGATGCAGGAAATAATGATTCAGTGTGTATTGGAGCAACAAAGCAATTGCAAGCCACCGGCGGTACGGTTTATACATGGTCGCCCAATGAAGATATTTCCGACACGACATCGCCCAACCCTATCGTAAGTCCGCGCATCTCACGTTATTATTATGTGCGTATTGAAAATGATAATGGTTGCATAGGGTATGACTCTGTCTATATCACGGTTTTACCTTTACCGGAAATTCCTGTCATTACACGATTAACAGACACTTTGTCCATTGAAAAGCCGGCCGATAATTCAAAGAACATTGTGTGGAAATATAATGGTGAAATCATTGTTCGCGACAGCCACACAATAATCGCAGATAAAAGCGGTTTCTATACTGTTGAAATTATTGACGATAATGGTTGCAGCATAGAAACTGCTCCATTTTCTTTCAGCATTGCCAATGCACAATTTTGTGCCGAAACCGTGAGGGCGCGTGTGGGTGAAATAATCACGCTGCCGATCTATGTATGCAATACACGGCTTTTATCGGAAAGTAATACGACAAGTATTGAAGCAGATGTAAGTTTTAATAAAACAACATTATTACCGATTGGTGAATATAGTGAAAATACGATTGTGGGTAATAGACGTAAAGTGAAAATACGAGGTAATGTGCCGCAAGATACCACACAACCATTTGCATTTATCAAGGCGCAAGCATTATTGGGCACAGATACGCTTACACGCATAATTATCAATAATGGAAAAAGTATCGGCGGAAAAATTCTCTTTACGCCGGGTATGGGAATGTTTATTACCGATGGTGTTTGTCTTGAAGGAGGAGTGCGTTTATGGCAAGACGGCGATATCACAGCCATACAATCTGTGCAGCAGCATAATACTGTCACCACTATTTCTTATTCACTTGCTTCTACAGAGCCGCATCAAATTATAATTGCGACAACTCTGGGCATGACAGCAGCACAATTTTCTCCAACAATACATGAAACGGGAGCACAATTCTTTGAATTTGATAATAGCGGTTTATCGTCCGGTGTTTACTTTGTTACTATTATTACACCTACTGAAAAATCGGTGGCAATGTTCAGGATTATCAAATAAGGATTATATTGTTCCAATATTATACAATATTCACTTCTCTTTCAAGAGTAATTGCAAAAGTTTTGTGAATGTCTTGGATAATATCTTGTGCAAGAATAATAATTTCTTCGGCATTTGCATTGCCGAAATGGACAAGAACTAATGCTTGTTTGGGGGAAACGCCAATATTACCGCGACGATATCCTTTCCATCCTGCTTTTTCAATCAGCCAGCCGGCGGGGATTTTTACCGAGCCGTCAGTTTGCGGATAATGTGGAATCGTCGGATAGATACCTTGTAAGTGCTGAAAATGAGGGAAGGGAATAACAGGATTTTTGAAAAAACTTCCTGCATTGCCTATTTCTTGAGGATTGGGAAGTTTGCGTGTTCTAATAGCAACAATCGCATCAAAAATAGAGCGAACTGTCGGCTCTGTAATATTTTTTTCTTGTAACTCTTGTTGAATATCACTGTATGATGTTCGCAGATCGGGTTTTTTCGATAACCGCAATGTCAATGCCGTAATGATGCCTTTATGGGCTAATTCTTTTTTGAAAATGCTGTCTCTGTAGCCGAAATTACATTCTTCTTTTGAAATAATTCTTTTCTGTTTGTTTGAAAAATCGTACCATTCTACGGAAATTATGCGTTCTTGGATTTCAATACCGTAAGCACCGATATTTTGAATAGGGGCGGCACCGCACGTACCGGGAATAAGTGCAAGATTTTCTATGCCGCTCCAACCTTGGTTGACAGTCCATTCCACGAAAGAATGCCAATCTTCGCCGGCAGCGCTGCGTATAATGATTGTCTCTTCATCTTCTTGCAATATTGTTTTTCCTAAAAGCCGCATTGCAAGTATTGTGCCCTTATATTCAGAACGAAACACAATATTCGACCCACCGCCAAGGCATAATACGGGCTTGGGA
>JAYRWZ010000170.1:0-40217 GCA_041917875.1 Chloroflexota bacterium
TAAATGCGGCAGATTATCAATAAATCGTATTGAATATGGGAACCGGTTTTCACTATCATCAAGTACAGAAGAAATACCTCCTTCACCAATAAGTGCACCGGCAACCGCATTACCTGACCTTGTATTTCCACGAAAATCACGAGTAATAGCATTGCCATAATTTCCGGCGGGTGATAGTGGCATTGATGGGCGATCATTGCCTGCAAAATCGGGTATTGGAAATGTTGTCACCTGATACACAGAACTATTTTTTATCGGTACAAAATTACCCGCAGCAGGGTTCTGTAATTGCGGCTCACGACTATTAATAGCATTGTCAGCAAGTAATTGTGCTGTATTGCATGTAGGATTATTCGATGAACAACCGCTTTCACCTTCACCAACTCCTAAAGCATGATTAGCACTGCCATTCCAAATAATATTACCGCGAATACGAAGATTTTCATCTGCATTAGCAGGGTTGGGAGCATTCACATTTATATTCCATTCACCGCTATATGGCGCAGGAATAAAAAAATGTTGCCACAAACTTTGATAACCGGTCGGATTATAAACAATATTATTAAAAATATACACATTTTTATTGGGAATACGCACATAATTAATGCCGTCTGATACTAAGGAATTTCCCCATCCACCCATTTTCCTATAAACATCGCATGAATCAAAATCGCCTCCCGGTTCACCATCACAAGAACGTCCTCCGAATGTTACCTCGACCACATGACTTCGCTCCCCAACACGATAGCACGTATTATGCGCTATGACAATATTATATCCGCCATTAACGCCAAAGCCCGCACCTTCCACATCATGAACAATATTATTAATAAACTTACAATCATACGTTTCATAGTGAAGAAATGGCGGTGTCATAAATTGAAATCCTGTTCCTTGGCCGGCAGTAAATCCTCCCGTTCCTGTAGTATATATTTCATTGCCTTCTACACGAAAATATGCGGAACCGCCTTTGAGATATAATCCCCAATCACCGCAATTATGGATTTTATTGGCAACGATATGTCCATATTGCACCGCAACAAAGTCCACGGCATTATCCCATGCACCGGAAATGTCATTGTCTTCAATGTAAATATATTGGGATTGATTTACTTTTAAACATTCTTGCGTCATATCCCGGTTAGCAATCAATGTACAATTTCTCAATAAAATATGATCGCTGAATTGTAAATGGACAATGTCAGCAGTAGCAAACATTGTATCTTCCAATATTAAATCCATAAAGTAAACATAACTGCACAAAGCCATATTGATGCCGGCAGTAATTTTCACAGAATTTTTGTTTTCGGCAGGACGAATAATAATTGGGTACCGTGCTGTACCATATCGCTCATCCCAATACAAGGGCATATCATCAGATGTATAGACACCGGGCTTTAAATTTATGCGCCAACCGTTACCTGTCAACTCTTCATTGGCAGGAATACTTTCCCATGCTGCATAGACCGTTTTATAAGGACGTGTACTTGATCCCGGATTATCATCATTGCCGTTGACAGGATCAACCCAAATATCGCGCACCGACGGATTACCTATATCATATCGTATAGGTGTCATTGATTGTCCGTTAGCGTGGTAAACACTTTGCACACACCACATTGCAATCATCATACAAAATAGAAGACTTCGACGCATATAACAACCTCACTTTGAATAAACTTAAGTGCAAAAATGTGAAACTTTACTCACATAATGCGCAACTCGGTCAATTGTTACACAAGTTATAACTGCATTGTTCAAAAATGGGCATTCTTAGGAAAGGTAGAAATTTCAATACCATAAAAAAAACAATAGACGCAATATTCATTTCAGAGTCGCTGTTTCTATACTGCTCTCCCCCGTGTTTTCGAGGGAGAGCAGCAAAACATACCACCATTATTCCATCTTTGGGCGTTTCATGTGCAGTAGTGGATAGGGCTTTCCGCTGCCGTCTGTTTCTGATCTGTCATAGACCCTAAATCCGTTTTTTTCATAAAAATTTCTTGCATGACTATTCTGTTCATTCACATCTACCATATATGCATGGCAATGTTTAATGGCAAACCATAACAGCGCTTTACCAATTCCTTTCCCCATCATAGCCGGTAAAACAAATAACATTTCTATTTTTCTATCAACAACCCCAATAAAACCAGGAAGTGTTGTATCTTCTTTTGCACAAAATATAGGGATATTTTCAAAATCAATCTCATTTACTAATGCTGCAAAGAAGACAATATCATCCTCAGCCAAAAACAGATGTGTTGCCCGCACGGATTGCTCCCAGATTTGTATAATCTGTTCACGCATTGAATTATGATAAGGTAGTATTTCCATAAAAAATTATAAAACAAATCGTAAAGCTACACCTAATCGTACGGATAATGCTCTTTCATTATTACGAAGCGGTGTCAAATTATAATGGAATTGTATCTGCGGTATAAGAGAAGAACGTCGAGAAATAATCTCATACCCTAAACCCAGCATCATACCGGCTTGCCATGGTTTCAAATCAGATATCGAACCCGAGGATATTGTTGCACCGGAAGCAGCCATTACCAGACTATTATCACGCAGATAAAGTAGTGAATCGGGTGCTGTTACCGCTACATCGCGTGAGGAACCGAGGATGAGACTTGATGTCAAACCACCGAAAATATTTATCCCTTTATAGACATCGTAGCGATAATATGCAGCTAATTGCAGAGAATGCAGTGTAGTATTCGATGTAAATAATCCATTGCCCATACCATTTTTTAATATAAGAGTATCATTTCCGGAATTGCTCATATTTTGTTTATCATAGAGCAATGAGAAATTAAATGCACTTTTTCCGTACATCGGATCTCCGATACGAGATTCCATCTCAAATCCTGCCGTAAATCCTGTTTCAAATGTACTGTTTGGAAGAGTAACAATAGAAGAATTATGAGAAAATGTTTCCTTAGCAATCCAAGAGCTGTTTATTGAATAAATTAATCCCCAATAGATTCTTGCCGGCTTCCCTTGAAAAGGCATCAAAGGATCAGCATCCGACTCATAGGTTCTTGATCCGCGTGCAAAAATAGATCGGCTTGAAGACCGAGATAATGGTTCTGAGCTTTTGACTTCAACTTCACTTCTATCGGCAATAACACCTGAGATTAATGCAACTGCATTTTGCACCATTTCATCTTTAGAATTATTATTTCCGATTTCTTGGCTGATAGCTGTATCAGGACGACTGTTTTTCGCTCGTATATTTTTATCAATAGCTATAAATGATGTATATTTTGTCAGTAAATTATAGCGCAAGCCCAAATCGGTAATTTCTTTTTTATAGTCAATACTTGCACCTGTCATTGCAGGGGTATTTTGTTCATCATCTAAAAGGGAAATTTTATTTTTTGCCCATAAATATCGTAAAGCAGAATGTTCCGCTATTGATGGAGCAGCTTCAACAGCATGACTAAATGTTAAAGCACCGTCGGCAGCATCACCTTTTAATGTTATAGTTCCCGTTTTTTTACCTTTCCATTTGCCATAAACAATAATAGGTCTTTTTCCCGTTACATCGGGAATACTTGGCAAATCTAAGTCATAGACATCAAAATCACCATAATCTACGGTAATATGACTAAGGACAGGTGCCTGTATATATGATACAAATTTTTCTGCGACATCATCTGTCTCCGATGGTTTCATGACAATAAATGGACTTCCTTTACCTGCACGAGCTATCCCTTCAATTAACCAACGATTGACACTGCTTCCAATGCCGAAAGAATAGACATTTGCTTTATCTAATTTGCTTGTGATCAACTGAAATGCCTCACGTTCAACAGAAACATATCCATCCGTCAGAATAATAAATGTCCGTGATAATTTGGCATCTGTTTCCAGAGAAAAGGCGGCTCTTAGTGCCGGTAATAATTCAGTACCGCCACCATCATATCCTGTATTGAGAAAATTAATTGCCTTGGCTTTATTATCATCGGTTGCCGGTAAAGATATTGTGGATAATACACTTTGTCCACCGGAAAACTTCATAATATTGATTTTATCAATCGGGCGCATAGTTTCCAATAAATCTTTAATCATTGATTTGGCAGTTTCAAGAGGAAATCCTGACATTGACCCGGAAACATCAACAATAAACACATATTCTCTTGGCATAAGATTTTTCACAATAATATCGGACGGCGGTTGCACCATCAGCATAAAATAATTTTCATCCTTACCTTCATAGAGCAATAATCCCGACTCCATTGAAGGTCCCGCTAATGAATATTCAATCACAATATCACGCGAACCCGAAAGTTCATCTTTACTTGACAAAGCCATAGTTGTGATGGCATTATTTTTTCCGAGAGCAGTAATTTTTCCTGTTTTTACATCTTTAGTGACTATATCCATTGCATGAGAAGGGCTACGCAAAGTACGCAGCGGTACACCTGTGGATAAGGTTGAACTAAATTTCAATGTACCCGGCATAATCCTTGAATTTGTTTGTTCATTAAGTGCTTGCACCAAATCATTATTTGTACCGGCGGCAACATAACGGGGTCCGACTACGGCAGGATACATAAATTGATAGATATTATTTTCCGGCACAAGCATTTCCGTATAAGATATTGTTACGGTGATGCTGTCACCTTTCAAAATATTTGCCACATTCATTCTAAAAACATTAGGTGTAATTTCTTCTAATAACGATGTAGATTTACCTTGTTCTTTTGCTTTGGTATAATCAATTCTTGCTTGTTTTTTTTCTTTTACCACAGCAGTAATGAGGCGATCTTCCACTTGCATTTTCATATCATACACAGCAGCTTTTGTTGAAGCCGGAAATACATAGATTGCCTCAATAGGTTCAACACCATTATTGACATAAATCTGACGTATTGTCACATCGGCAATCATCCCGACAATACGTACATTGACATCAGTTAATCCTAAAGGGAAATTATCTGCATTTCCTTTAGTAATATAAAAGCGCGGAGACATAGTATTTTCATTGTCTAAAGCATTCTGAATCTTTAGATTATTTTGTGCAAACATAATGACAGGAAATCCTATTATGCCAATCATTACAACTATAATATGATTATAGAAATTCTTTTTCATTATCCACACTCCTTACTTAGTTATTATAAGTCTTGTTACAGATTGTACCCCTTTGTGATTGGCAGCAACAACATGATATATACCATTAGGCAATTGAAATTCAAGAGGGATTGTCACTGTAGTATTTGCTTGTACCATCATTGCCGGTATATTCATCAGAAGTTGACCGTCCAAAGAATAAATCCCGATAATTATCTCCTGATCCTGTCTTGATTTGAGTGCAACCTGTGTCATATTTTGTGCAGGATTTGGCGCAAGATATTGAATTGCTATCTCAAAGTTATCAGAATACTGTTGTTCATTCGATTGTTCAATGGATTGTTTTTCTTTCCGATTTTCTTCAAAGGGATTTTGTATCCTTGCAGGGGGTATTATATCGCGCACATTATTTGTCGGATAATACCACAACACTAATGATGTTTTTGTTCCTTTAATTGGTATTTTTACAGGAATTAATGAAACAAGAATAGAGTTTTCTTCAGCATTCATTGTTCCGGTAAATAATTTCTTTAGCAATTTCTTAGTCTGTTGATGTATATTTTCATGTGTGGTATTACATAACAATACTGAAGCATAATTTTTACCTTGATATCGCACATCATGTGTTATGATTTGTGGTTGCGGGATGGCATTACCTGTGACATCTTGCTTATCAGTTTCTGCCGGTAATAATTCAGCTTTTATGCTAAACTCTTCGGCATACATTTTTAAGTGAACGGGAATAGACATTGCTGTTGTGTCATAACCGTATCTATAAAGAAGAGGCACTATTTTCGTTGATTGTATTGATGATGCCGAATATGTACCCTCACGTTTTTTAAGAATATCCACCAATGTTGAAGGATTGTTTTTTTCTACAAGAATACTCACTGTAAATTCTGTGACACCGTCCGACAATACAAGACCTAATTTCTCACTGTCTTTTCTTTGTACATTATACATTTCCTGATTTTCTATTTTTCCGGGTAAAAGTAAAGGTTCAGGTTTTTCTGTACTTGCTGTTATGGCGGCATCATCCGCTTTCATCGTTGTCTTGCTTTTTGGTGGATGGGGCAATGCTTGTACAGGATGATCATTATCGTCAAGCGGAAGAAGTGTAACAAGTGTGAGTCCCGATAGCAATATATTCATAATCATAACAAATCTCCAAAATAAAGTTTCACCTTTGTTTGCTGATTGTGAATCGGAAAGGCGCAATAATTCTATCAGTTCCGTTTCAGAAAACAACGGATCATTATTCGTAAAATCAGATGCTTTTCGCAATTCGTCTTCGAGAGTTTTTTTCATGTATTTATCTCCTACTAAGGAGTAATCAAGATTCTGAAATAAGAGATTGTTGTTGCAATGTCACACCCAAAAGTTCAGCAAGAGTTTTTTTAGCTCTGAATATTCTTACTTTAATGGAAGAAAGTGAGCCACCTTGAATTTCTTGAACTTCTTTATGTGATAAGCCGCTAATTTCACTAAGCATAATTGCCTCCCTTGCATCGGGCGACAATTTTTCCATTGCCTGATATAAAATTGCTATATCCGTTGCCGTTTCGGGCGAAGTATAATTGCGGAATAATTCTTCCACCTGCTCTGCATCGGCAATTGTTCTTTTGGCATATCTGCTTGATTGCGCCACCCTTGAGCATATTGTAAATAGATAGCTCAAAAAAGCCTTTTCTTCACGTATCATGTCAAATCCCTCAAATGCTTTCAATACTGTTTCACCGACAATGTCTTTTGCATCATCACGGTTACGCGTCACCGTTAATGCAAAACGCTCCAAGCGCGGATAAACCGGCTTCAGCAATGCCATAAATCGTTGTTGTTTTGTGTTTGTTTTCATATCGGTTATCAGTATATCAACCTTTTCTGAACAGTAGGTGCATCATCGGTCATAAATAGTTACATTGAAGTAAAGATTTTCTTTCATGTATGTCTTGCCTCCACTACTGCACAAAAAAAAAGTCCGTACAAACAATGTACAGACTTTTCAATTTCAAAGATATGTAAATATATTTCTACAATCCTGATTTATCAGCTTTACCCCGCGTAACAGCATATGCGCCAATCATTTTACCGTGTTCTAAACCTTTTTCACAGTCAAAGCGATAATGAATTCCGCCATAGATACGTGATAAAGAAGCTTCGTTTGCCATAGCATTAAATTCTTCAGCATTATTGGGGAAGATATACGATAATACTTCCGCAGCAGCACCGGAAAATGTGGAATGTCCGGAAGTGTAAGCAGGGAAATTCGGAATACCCGTTGATGTTTTAATTTCTGAAGACACCTCCGAAGGACGAGGCACTAAATAATAGTATTTCACATCCCAACAACAAATACCTGCATCCTGCATGGCACTATTCAATAATGCTAAAGTTCTGGCAGTACGCACCTCACTGAATTTGTTTGCATAGGTCAATGCCGCAGCTTTTCTGTTCCAGTGTCCGGGAGGAGTGTATGTGCCTGCTCCATCAGCCCAATACGATGCTATACGCACCTGTTCTCGGCTGCGATCTTTAGCAATAGCAATTAATTCATCAAGATCTTTTTTGAATGCGGGGCTATCGAATCCCGGAGGCTCACCAATAGCTGTACGCATGGCTATTTTTTCTTGTGACCCAAAATTCCATGTTTTTACATTACCAAATGCTGGCAACATCGGTGGACGCGGTGGAACTTCGCGGCTTGTCCAAATAAGTCCAATACCGCGAGCTTTAGCATCGGCGATTTGATTTTGATAGCCCGGCTGATTATTCGCTCCGCCCATACCATCAGTTTTTGCATAGGCAATAATTTTGTCGGCAACGGCTTTACCTAATGCTTCGCCGGCATCAATATCGCTTTGTACATTCATTCCTGCCCATAATCTGCTATTTTTATGCTCATCAGATTTTTGTGTTAACAGCGGTACTTCTCCGGGGAACAAAAATTTGAGTACTTCACGTGATGCTGCCGCAATAACAGCATCCTCAGACGGATACGACGGTAAATCACTCTGCGGTAAACGAGCCGATGTACCGTTTTGTACCGTATAAGGTGCTTTTCTTCCATAGAGTTGCTTATAGTGATATGCAGCAACGAGAGCATCATATTGTGCTATGGAGAGTAATGCAAAAGCCCGTGATGCATACGGAGGATTTGCAAATGGGTAACGAGGATTTTTTAATGGGTTTGCCGGATCAGGTACCGGATATTTACCATTCTCATCATAATTCGGAGGTATATTATAGGCTGCTGCCAATTCACGAGCAATTTCATTCCAACGCATAACGCCTCCGGCACCCCAAAATTTGACTGCTTGTTGTTGTGCGTCATTAGGGTTTAATGCTTTAATTGCAGCAAGCTCTTGCAAATATTCATTAGATGTCACTTCGGTAGGCGCAGGAACGGTAATATCAGAAAAAGGTACAACAAACGGTTGCCATGTTCCTGCATTATTATCCGTATTTACCGGTGCATAGGGTTCAAGTTCTATCACATCAATCGATTTTTCCTCACATCCGCTAAGTGCGAAGAAGAAAAAAGATATCAAAAAAGTACTGAGTGTATATCGTATTTTCATAAAGTATGTCCTCTCATAATAAACAGTATTACCGTAATTTTGGTTCATTATCAGTGGTCATCTCCTCCTCACCACCAAATTGGAATATATAGCCGAAGCCGAGATTCAGCATCGTTGATTGTCCAAAATTGCGACCTGCAACCACTTGAGATGCATTCGCCATAACGGAAAGCATACCGATATTGTATCGTCCATATAGACCAACAGTAGATGATTGCATCATAACAGTAGGCGTAGGCATGGAATTATAGCGTATGTTGTCACCGCTCACACATGTGAATCTGTCGAAATAGGCATCCACCTGATAGTCAGAAGTTATATGCCCCACACGTAGAGTAAAATCCGCTGCATTAGGGATAGGAATTGAATTGGTATTATACAAACGACCATTATAAAAATATGACTCTTCATCAATATCTGTTTCACCGCGCATTGTATAGCCGGCTTGGAACGTACCATACCAACCATCCTTTGTTGTAAAGTCTGCAACAGCACGTAAAGAACCTGACCATGTTCCCATACCAATACTGAGAGGTAATTGATTTACCACATAATTATGCGTAGGAAGTGATCCGCCGATCGTTCCAAAAAAGGAGAGTGTTCCTAAGCTGGTTTCCGTGGTATAAGCATTATATTTCAACCACAAAGAAACATCTTGAAATCCTTGATAACCACTTAAATAACTATCACTAAATCCTGTAGTGACATACGGTAAGGAATAAATAACGTTCAAATCATCACGCAAACCATATGCACCCATAAGTGTTATGACATGCGAACGAAAGGTACCCAGATTGGAATTGGAACGTTTCACATCAGATTCCCAATACTTAGACCATGAGTTTTGCGAATAACTCAGAACCTGACAAAAACTGTTCTTTGACATCATAAGACCGTCTCCCGGAGTTTCTGCGCGTAGTGAGTGCGACAAAAACCCGACACCGATCATGGACAAAAGCATTAATCGTTTCATTATGGATAAAATCCGAGAAATTTATATAAAAGAATTGGGCAAATATATGAATTATACTTCACATAAAACTATAAATTTGAAGGAACAAGCCCCATCTTAACAATACTGCCATTTTTGAAATAAAGCATCATACCTACGAGTCCAAACTTGTGATTGGCAACGTAAACAACTTTTTGCATTATCGGATCTTCTTTTGTTTCTTCTACTTTCAGAACTTTAATTTTCCAAAAGACAATATCGTAATCGTCCGTTGTTGATTTATAGACTACTTGGCGCATAATTTTTACATGATCTTTGTCAGTAAATTCATACTTATCGCCAACGATAGCAGAATATTTCACTACTGTAAATGGTTTTGACAAATCCCCGCCGCTATATATATAGTCCTGTATTCCCTCACTTGTCACTTTCGACATCATACTGGCGGTCAGCCTCATAGATTTTCGATCAGCAGTATCCAGGATTACACCAAATTTCTTGAGGTATGTGTTGAGAATATTGAACTTTAATTCTCGGTTTAATTCGTGTGTACCAATGAGAGTATCAAGTGACCTTACAGAAGTACTATCAAAGGTAAACGTAGCAAACGTCGTAACAATACCCTTATCATTTTTTGTCACAACAACAGAATCATGGACACTTTCTATGAGCTTTTCATTAAAGTAAATATAACAAGAAGTTCTGTCACCTACATCAGTAAAATCTACATCGGGGTTTCCTCCCATCTCATTGGGGTTAGGAGGATTAGGACTATTGGATGCATCTTTGCAGGAAGAAAACATCAACATTACAAGCAACATCAAAGCAGTAAAACATAGATTTTTCACACATCACCTCACAATAAAAAAAATCTGCTTAATTATTATTTAGCTTTATCTATAGCAAATGTGGTGTACGTTTAACAACGCTTCACCCACGCAAAATTACGTGTTTTTGCTATAAAATCGTCAAATAATAAGTAAGCAGATAAACTATCTACTATTGCGATCTTAGGCTTTATTCTCTTCTTCCGAATTCAGTGATGACTCATCGCCCGCAGGTGAAGTTGTCTCATCCGCCTCAGTTCTTGCTGATTGCTCTTCAACTTCATCATTCATTTCAGTCGCAGATGATGATTCAGCAGTCAGTTCATCTGTCGCTTCTTGTGAATCATTGATAGCTTCTTCAACAATTGGCGAAGTTTGCTCTAAAGGGGGAGAAACTACTTGCACAGGTTTAGCTGTCACGGTCGCAACGGATTTTTTACGACGTGCACGTGTTGAGATACCATCCTGCGGATTGGAAAAATCAACAAATTCAATAATAGCAACATTACCGCCATCACCGCGACGCTGCCCTAGTTTTGTAATACGCAAATATCCACCATTGCGATTAACAATAACAGGAGCAATTTCTGTAAACAAATGTTTAAGTGCCTGTTTCTGCGTAATAAAACGAGCAACCTGGCGACGGTTATGTATATCAACCGTTTGACCTGTAGGAAGATTGCCTTGCTGTTCATTCAAGAGAGCATTTTTGGCTCTTGTGATGAGTTGCTCTGCAAATGGACGTAATTCTTTGGCTTTCGCTTCAGTTGTCTTGATACGTTTATGCTCAAACAAAGACATTGCCATATTATTCAGCAATGCTTTTCTGTGACTTGCAGTACGTTTTAATTTTCGACCGGATTTAAGATGTCTCATAATTACAATTCAAACGTTATAATATTCAATCCGCTTAGCCTGCGGTGGATTCTTCAGTTAACTCTTGTCTGTAGTCTTCAATATTCATACCGAATTGAAGCCCGTTTTCTTTTACTATATCAGCCATTTCATTCAAAGATTTACGACCGAAATTTCTAAATTTCAATAAGTCTTGTTCCGTAAGTTGAACCAACTCTGCTAAAGTGCCTATATTAGCCGCCTTTAGACAATTGTGCGCACGAACAGAAAGTTCTAATTCCTCAACCGGCTGGAAAAGGATACGTCGAATACGATTTCTCTCCTGGATACGTGCTTCCTCTTCGGGAGTTAATTCTCTTTTTTCATCAACAACAATTTTGGTCGGCTTAAAATGACCGAACATTGCAAGGTGTTCCTGCAGAATTACAGCGGCATTTTCTACTGCTTCCTGTGGTGTGATAGTACCGTCCGTGTGAACATCAAGGGTTAATTGCTCATAGTCGGTTTTTTGCCCCACACGAAACGGTTGGATCGTATAGACAACATTCTTAATCGGTGTATGGATAGCATCAATTGCCATCATACCAACCGGAAAATCTGCTGTATTTTGCTCTTCAGCAGGAACATATCCACGCCCCTTACCGAGACGCAATTCAACATCAAATTCTGCATCATCAGCCAGAGAAGCAATGTGATGATTAAGGTTAAGTACTTCAATTTCAGGTGAAGCATTCTGTATGTCTTGGGCAGTCCAAGAACCACTACCTTTGATCTTAAAAGATACTGTTGGAGCATTTGTGCTCAAAATTTTGAAGCGCACCTCTTTTAGATTCAAAATAATTTCCGTCATGTCTTCAATGACACCGGGAATAGTTTGAAACTCATGAAAAACGCCTGAAATACTCAATCCGATAATTGCCGCACCGGGAGTAGATGACAAAAGTACACGCCTTAGGGCATTGCCTATTGTAACCCCATAACCCTCTTCAAGCGGTTGCATGATAAATTTTGCACTACTTTGTTCGGAGGAATTTTCAATTGTCACACCTTCCGGCATTTGCAATGCTGCAATCATACTGTTCTTTCTGGTTTACGTTACTAAAATAGTTAATATAAATACCCTACGGGCATTACTATCAACAAACATTTGAGAGATATTGATGGGTTGTAGTAAAAATCTACGATTAGACACGACGTCTTTTTGGCGGACGGCAACCATTGTGAGGAAGAGGTGTACGATCAATGATACTCAAAACCTCTAAACCCGCACTTGATAATGCACGTACTGCAGCTTCTCTACCACTTCCGGGACCTTTTACTACAACTTCTAATTTGCGAAGTCCCATATCATAAGCTTCTTTTGCGCAACGCTCAGCCGAAACTTGTGAAGCGTAGGGAGTGTTTTTTTTAGAACCACGGAAACCATTGCGACCGGCACTTGACCAGCACAAAGCATTGCCGTAAGTGTCAGTAATTGTCACCAACACATTATTAAATGTTGCTTTGATAAAAGCGCGCCCATGAACATCGGCAACAACTTTTTTCTTAACCCGTTTTTTTATAGCAGCCATCGGCTCATTCGTGTAATTGAGTTAAACTGTAAATTCTTAAGTAATTGAGTTCTAATTTGAATGAAATGTAGAACTCTGTTTGATGGTTATGCAGCAATTCTGGATACAAAAAAGCACCTGCACAAGCCAATACTATTAGGTATTATTTCTTTACTGCTTTCTTTTTACCCGCTACTGTCTTACGACGACCTTTACGAGTACGTGAATTTGTTCTTGTACGCTGACCACGCACCGGCAAACCACGACGGTGACGCAACCCTCTATATGCCCCTACATCCATTAAACGTTTAATGTTTAACTGAATTTCAGAACGTAGCTGACCTTCTGTCTTGTATTCTTGAATAATCTGACGTAAGCGTGCAATCTCTTCATCTGTCCAAGTTGCAACACGTTTACTTTCATCAATACCGGCTTTAACCAGAATTGCTTCTGAAGTTGTACGCCCGATTCCAAAAATATAAGTAAGACCAATTACTCCGCGTTTATTTTTCGGTAAATCTACACCTGCAATACGTGCCATTCAGCTCTCCTCTTATCCCTGACGTTGTTTAAAACGTGGATTTTTTTTGTTGATGATGTAAACGCGCCCTTTGCGACGGACAATTTTATCATCCGGATTGCGCTTTTTTACTGATGCTTGTACTTTCATAACAATATCTCTTTCTCTATCGAAATCTTAATTTTTTGCTGAATACTTTGTGAATGGATTATTTGTAACGATAAACTATCCTGCCCTTAGACAAATCGTACGGTGACAGTTCAACCGTCACTTTATCGCCCTGAAGAATCTTTATAAAATTCATCCTCATTTTACCGCTGATGTGAGCAAGGACTTTATGATCATTGTCCAATTTAACAATGAATTGCGTATTTGGCAATGTTTCATCTATAACACCATCAACGCGTATAAGGTCTTGCTTTGGCATAAAGTGATCCTATTCTTAAACAAAATTTATTCTGTACTTTTATACTCCGCCAACACCAAGAGTTGCACGTCCGCGGATTTTGCCGCTTTTCATGAAACCATCATAATGTCGCATGAGCAAATATGACTCAATCTGCTGTAATGAATCCAAGGCAACTCCAACTACTATCAGAAGACTTGTTCCACCAAAGAATGAAGCAAACATAGGAGGCACATTAAGTACATTTGAAACGAAAGTCGGTAATATTGCAATGATTGCCAAAAATATCGAGCCGGGTAATGTAATTTTAGTTAGTATGTTTTCTATATAATCAGCAGTTGCTTTACCCGGACGAACTCCCGGAATAAATCCACCGTTCTTTTTCATATTTTCTGCCGTATCTTTAGGATTAAAGATAATGGCTGTGTAAAAATAAGTAAAGAATATGATTATGGCAGCATAAATTGCAGCATAGAAGAAAGAACGCTCACTAAACAACTGAGAAATATAGATAACAGTCGGACTCTCAGGCGCAAAGGATAAGAGCGTGTTAGGAATGAACATCAAAGACTGTGCAAAAATAATTGGCATCACACCTGCTGTATTCACACGCAATGGTATATATTGAGTCTGACCACCATATTGTTTATTACCAACAACTCTTTTTGCATACTGAACAGGAATCCTACGTGCACCTTGAGTGATCAGCACTACTCCGCTGATTATTGCGACCAAAGCTCCGAACATAAATATATCAATGAGCCAACGATTACCACCATTCGCTATCACAAGATTAACTTCTTGTCCGACAGCGGCGGGTAAACGTGCAATAATCCCAATGAAAATAATCAATGAAATACCATTACCTATTCCTCGTTCAGTAATCTGCTCACCTAACCACATAAGAAACATTGTACCTGATGTTAAAAGGATAACAGCAGAAATATAGAACCCTATTCCGCCCTCAGCTATAGCACCTTGCGAGCGACTTGCCATACTAATTGCCATACCCCAAGCTTGTAATGCTGCAATAGGTACCGTGGCTATTCGTGTCCACTGATTAAGTTTACGTCTTCCCTCTTCACCTTCGCGTTGCATCTTCTGTATTTGCGGCATAACAATACCGGCAAGCTGAAAAATAATACTCGCAGAAATATATGGCATGATACCCAATGCGAAAATCGCCGCATTTGAGAATGCCCCCCCTACGAACATATCATATAATCCAAAAAGCGTATTTGCATCAGTGCTTCCTGCTTGCATAGCAGCAATATTAACTCCGGGAAGAGTAATATAAGCACCGATTCTTACACCGATGAGTACAAGAATTGTAAATATAATTCTTGTGCGTAATTCTTCAATTTTGAAGATATGCTGGAAGGTTTGAACAAGGTTAGCCATTTGTCAATGCAGTGCCTCCAAGTGATTCGATCTTTGCTTTTGCTGAAGCTGAATAGCTATCCGCTTGAACATGCAACACAGAAGTGATATCACCATTGCCAAGGATTTTAACCGGTTGGGAAGATGAGCCGATGACACCGCTGTTACGCAAATTTTCGACAGTTACCGCCGAAGCTTGGATTCTTCCTGAATCAACGAGAGTTTGAATTGTTGACAAGTTAACGACTTGATATTCAACTCTAAATGGATTAGTGAACCCAAATTTTGGAAGACGGCGAACGAGAGGCATTTGACCGCCTTCAAAACCGCTTTTATTTTTATGTCCCGAACGCGACTGGTGGCCCTTATGTCCACGAGTAGATGTCCCACCGTGTCCGGAACCGGGTCCACGACCGATACGTTTTGATTTTTTAACCGAACCGGCAGCCGCCGCTAGATTTCCGATATGCTTCATAACCGTCTCTTATAATCTTAATTTTCTACTACGTTAACAAGATGTGTAACAACCGCAATCATACCGCGTGTCTGCGCATTATCAGGCATAACAACCGAATGATTCGGACGACCAAGCCCCATAGCTTTTATGGTGCGTTTTTGGTTTTCTTTACACTTAATGATACTACGAGTCTGCGTTATTGTAAGTGTTTGTGCCATGATACGATTTTGCTCTGTTAATGTAATGTGTACTAAATATTTTTGATGAAAATGTCTTAACCGTGCATTACTTTTGCAACGCTCACACCGCGACGATCCGCCACTGTTGTGATATCTTCGAGCATTGTTAATGCTTTGATAGTTGCTTTAACAGTATTATGCGGATTTGATGACCCCATACTTTTTGTTAAAACATCTTGAACACCCGCAAGTTCAAGAACCGCACGTACGCCTCCGGCGGCAATAACACCTGTACCGGCAGTAGCGGGTTTAATGAGAATTTTTGCAGCTCCGAATTTTCCTACAACATCGTGTGGAATCGTATTGTCTTGCAAGCGTACTTTGGTGACATTTTTCTTTGCCGCCTCTGTAGCTTTTTGGACAGCATCCACGACCTCACCTGCTTTGCCGAGACCATAGCCCACATGTCCGTTGCCATCACCGACAACAACAATTGCTGAAAAATTAAAGCGGCGACCACCTTTTACTACTTTCGCCGTTCTGCCGACATGGACGAGTTTATCCTTAAGATCCAACTCTGATACTTTCGTTTTTGCCACGTAGATGTACTCCGTTTGAAGATGTTAGTGCTAATTAAAATTGCAATCCGCCTTCGCGCGCACCATCTGCCAGTGCTTTTACGCGACCATGATACATAAACCCGTTTCTGTCGAATACAACAGATGAGACATTTGCCGCCAAAGCCCGCTGAGCTAAGATTTTACCTACCAAATGACTTTTCTCGGATTTTGTTTTGCCTTCCACTGATGAAACCACTTCTTTGTCCGTAGATGAAGCAGCTGCAACTGTGTGGCCTTTTGTGTCATCAATTACTTGTGCATAGATATGACCAAGACTACGATAGACACTAAGACGAAGACGCTCTTGTGTTCCGAACACTTTTTTACGAACACGCTGCTTTCTTCTAGCACGTTGTTTAACTTTTAATTTCTGTACGCTCATTGTTTGCTCTATAAAGAGGTTGAGAACTTCTTTTCGTATTTGTTATTTGTGTTGTAAGCGATTTTACGACTTCTACTTACCAGCCGACTTTCCGGCTTTACGACGTATATATTCACCCGCGTAACGAATACCTTTTCCTTTATAAGGTTCGGGTTTGCGGAAACCCCTTACCCTTGAGGCAACCTCGCCAACCAAATGTCTGTCAATACCTTTAACAAGAATTTGTGTCGGCGCAGGAACTTCAAATATAATCCCCGGCGGAGGTATAAATAATACGGGATGAGAATATCCAATGGTCAATAATAAATTTGTTTTTCTCATCTCTGCACGGTAACCGACACCTTCGATTTGAAGTTGCTTCTGGAAACCGTTCGTAACGCCTTCAATAGCATTAGCCACCAATGCACGAGTCATACCATGTAAGGCACGAACACTTTTTTCATCGCTACTACGAGAAAACGACAAGACATTATTCTCTAATTGACAACTAATTTCGGAGGAGATACTGACTTGTAGCTCTCCTTTTGGTCCTTTAGCATGTACTTCACCGTTGCTAATTGCAACTTGAACACCGGCTGGTATTGTTATAATCTTTTTTCCGACCCTTGACACTGTGTTGTTCTCCTTGGATATAACTGGTGCTTACCAAATTGTACAAATAACTTCACCACCCGCATTAAATGCGCGAGCTTGCTTATCGGTAACAATTCCTTTTGAAGTTGAAATAATTGCCACACCTAAGCCATTTTTAACACGCGGAATTTCATCCGCAGGTGCATAGATGCGTCTGCCCGGTTTGCTGACTCGAACAATCTGGTTAATGGCGGGAGCACCATTGTGATAACGTAGAGTAACACGGATCGACCCTTGTGGACCATTTCCTTCTACTCTTTCCCAATTCGCAATATAACCCTGATCTTTAAGAATTTCTGCTATGGCAGTCTTTTCTTTTGAAGCAGGAGCATCAACCGTTTTGTGTCGCGCTTGAGCTGCATTCCTAATCCGTGTAAGGAAATCCGCAATTGTATCTGTTACTGGCATAAATTTGTTTGAATTACGTTCAACTTTATCTGTATGACTGAATGTATTTATCGTTTACCAACTTGATTTGCGCACGCCTGGAATTTTACCCTCTAAGGCGAGTTCTCTGAACTTATTACGACATAAGCCATATTTTCTATATACCGCACGTCCGCGTCCTGTTTGTGAACATCTGCTGCGAAGACGGGTGGGTGCACTGTTGCGAGGCAACTTTTGCAGTCCTTCAAAATCGCCTTTTTCTTTCAATTCTGCTCTTATTGCAGCATATTTATCAATAAGGCGACGACGTTTTTCATTACGTGCTGTTACACTTTTCTTTGCCATTATTATACTTTCTGTTATGCTTTACGGAAAGGAAAACCAAATTCTTTGAGGAGCGCGTATGCTTCTTCATCTGATGAAGCAGATGTAACAAATGTAATATCCATACCTGTTATACGGTTTACCTTGTCAACGTCTATTTCCGGGAAGATAATTTGCTCTTTGATTCCGATTGTCAAATTACCACGTCCATCAAACCCTTTATCGGAAAAGCCACGAAAATCTCGAACTCGAGGTGAGGTAATATTTACAAAGCGATCTAAAAACTCAAACATGCGTGCTTGTCGCAATGTGACGTGACAGCCAATTGGCATACCTTCTCGCAATTTAAAGTTCGCAATTGACTTCTTAGAACGAGTAACAGCCGGTCTCTGGCCCGCTATAAGTTCTAACTCATTTACAGCGGCTTGAAGATTTTTCGGATCGCTGACTGCAACTCCAACCCCCATATTCAAACAGATCTTCTCAAGTTTTGGCACTTGCATTATAGATTGGTAGCCGAACTGCTTCATTAGGTTCGGAATAATTTGTTCACGATAAAACTGTTTAAGGCGAGGAGTTGGGATTTCACCTTGATACTGCTCAATCCGCGCGCCTTCTGGTTTTATGTCGAACTTTTTTGACGTTGTTTGTTTCTTTGCCATGATACGCTGCTATCAATTTTTTAGTTCTTTTGTATAATATTTTGAGCGTTTTGTTCGAACTACACGGATCTTTTCTCCGTTACGTTCTTCTATACCCACTCTCACAGGAATACCGTCCGAGTCAACAAGTTGCACATTTGAGTAGTGTATTGGCATTTCGCGCTCTACGATACCGCCCTGTTGATTTGCTGCTGAAGGTTTTTCATGTTTCTTTCTTACATTTATTCCCTCAACTAAAATACGCATAGTTTTAGGATAAATACGAAGGACACGTCCGGTTTTGCCTCGTTCCCAATGCTCGGCTTGTGTTCCTTCTTTTTTTTCACTGCGACCGGCAATAACCATTACCAAATCGCCTTTTTTAATCTTGAGTTTCATTTTCACATTCCTCTACTTAAAGAACTTCAGGAGCAAGTGAGATAATTTTCATAAAGTTTCTTTCACGTAACTCACGCGCCACCGGTCCAAATATACGTGTTCCACGCGGTTCGCCTTGATTATTAAGAATAACCGCAGCGTTTTCGTCAAAGCGGATATAAGAACCATCTTTGCGACTAATTTCTTTTTTGGTTCGCACGACAACTGCTTTGCACACATCGCCCTTCTTAACATTACCGTTCGGCAATGCAGCTTTGACTGAAACCACGATGACATCGCCTACACCCGCATAGCGGCGAGCATGACCACCCAATATGCGGATACACCGAACACGTCTGGCCCCGGAATTATCAGCTACAATAAGGTTTGATTCTTCCTGTATCATTTCTCTGCTCTCCCTCTATTAAATTGCACGTTCGATAATTGTATCAAGAGACCAACGTTTATTGGCACTTAATGGACGACTTTCAACAATGCGCACCGTATCGCCAATGCCACACTCATTATTCTCGTCATGTATCATAACGCGCTTTGTTTGCTTGAAATACTTTTTATAAATCGGGTGCGCAACTTGGCGTTCCAAGGCAACAACTGCAGATTTATTCATTTTATTACTCACTACCTTGCCAACGCGATACTTACGATGCGGTTGTTTTTGCTCGGTTTGCTGTTCGTTTACTGTTTCTTGCATTAATTATATCTCCCGATATTAGCCGTTTGCCCGTTCATGAAGAACAGTTTTAATACGAGCAATATCTTTGCGTAATGTATTAAGTTGAGAAGTATTTTGCAATTGTCCGAGTACACGTTGAAAACGAAGTTTTGTTAGTGTATCCTCATTTTCGCGGATTGCTATCATTAGCTCTTCATTGCTTAAGTCGCGTAAATCTTTCGCTGTTCTTCCTTTCATTCCATCACCGCATCATGACGTGTAACAAACTTTGTTTTGATTGGCAGTTTATGTGATGCTAATCTTACCGCTTCCTCAGCTGCCTCTTTAGAAACACCGTCAATTTCAAAGAGTATGCGCCCTGGTTTTACAACGGCAACCCAGAATTCCGGGTTACCTTTACCACTACCCATACGAGTTTCGGCTGGTTTCTTTGTGACTGGTTTATCCGGGAATATCCGAATCCACACTTTTCCATCACGTTTTAAGTAACGATTAATAGCAATACGAGCTGCCTCAATTTGACGATTCGTAATCCAAGCTGGCTCCAGAGCTTTCAAACCAAAGGTTCCAAAATCCACAGAAGCCCCACGAAACGATTTACCGGCTCGCCTACCGCGCTGTGTTTTACGATGTTTTACTCTTTTTGGTATTAGCATGACGTATTCTTCTAATTATTCTCTTTGATTGTGTTATGATACACTAATGTTTCCCTTAATCGCCTGATTGTTGTTTTCCGATAATTTCACCGCGACAGACCCATACCTTGACGCCGATTTGACCATATATTGTAGATCCTGTAGAGACCCCATAATCAATATCTGCACGAAGCGTATGCAAAGGTACTCTGCCCTCTTTATACTGCTCGGTTCTGCTCATATCCGCACCACCTAAGCGACCCGAACACATAACGCGAACACCATCTGCACCTGTCCTCATGGCTGCACTAACCGCCTGCTTCATTGCTTTTCGGAAAGAAACCCTGCCTTCAAGCTGAGATGCAATATTATCAGCTACCAATTGAGCATCCAGTTCAGGACGCTTAATTTCACTAATAAGAATTTTCGCATCTTTCTTTGTAAGTCTTTTTAATTCCTCTTCCAACAAAGTAATATCCTTACCGGATCGTCCGATAATTACCCCGGGACGAGATGTGTGTATGGTAATACGCATTTGTTTTGCAGTGCGCTCAATAACTAAACGAGCAACACCGGCTTTTTTCAAACGGCTTTTTATATATTGGCGCACCATTAAATCTTCTGAGAGTTTTTCAGAAAGATTTCTTTCGTCAAACCAATTAGCATCCCACTGTTTAATGATGCCTAAGCGCAACCCTATCGGATTAGTTTTCTGACCCAACGTTATACTCCTTGTCGCTACTTTTAATTAGCAAGTTCTGAAACGACGATTGTTAAATGATGGGAGCGTTTACGAATTCTGTACGCACGTCCCTGCGGTGCAGGAGATATACGTTTCATCATAGGACCCGCATCCACATATGCTTGCTTTACGACCAAATTAAAAAGGTCATAAGATTCAAGTGATTTATTTTCTAAGTTAGCTACCGCTGAACGAAGTACCATTTCTGCATCTTTTGCAGCTCCTTTCGAATGAAATCGAAGGATATTCAATGCTTCACCAACTGATTTTCCGCGCACCAAATCAACCAGTAGGCGCATTTTTCTCGGTGATGAGCGTAAAAACCGACGTATTGCACGAGCTTCCATAGTGTTTGATTCTCTCACGATTATTTCTTACCTGTTTTCAAATCTTTACGGTTACCTGCATGTCCTCTGTATGTACGTGTTGGCGAAAACTCACCGAGTTTATGGCCCACCATATTTTCAGAAACATACACAGGTATGAATTTATTACCATTATGTACAGCAAAAGTGTGCCCTACAAAGTCAGGAGATATCATTGATGCCCTAGACCATGTTTTAACGACCTTTTTTTGACCTGCTTTATTTAATTCATCGATCTTCTTCACTAACTTGATACTGATGAATGGTCCTTTTTTAAGAGAACGAGCCATTGTTTCCTCTATTATTTAGTCCGTTTTCTGATAATCAAAGCATCGGATTTTTTGCCCTTTTTACGAGTTTTCAATCCTTTTGCTAATTGTCCCCATGGCGAACGTGGGTGTTTTCTACCGCCACCTGATTTCGACTTACCTTCGCCACCGCCCATTGGGTGATCGATTGGGTTCATCGCCATACCACGAGTCTGTGGACGAATACCCTTCCAGCGTGAACGTCCTGCCTTACCCCACAGAATATTTTCATTATCTGAGTTTCCGACTGATCCTAAGGTTGCAACACACTCAGCAGGAATATTTCTGATTTCCCCTGACGGCAATTTAACTTGCGCATACTTTGCATCACAGCCTACTAATTGAGCCGATGCACCCGCACTACGCGCAATCTGTCCACCTTTACCGGGCTTCAACTCAATATTATGTATCATCATACCGACCGGAATTTTACTTAAAGGCAGAGTGTTGCCATCCTGAAAGTCTGCCTTAGGTCCTGAAACGATTTCTTGACCCACTTTGAGCTTGTCCGGTGCGATAATATAGCGTTTTTCACCATCTTCATACTCTACCAAGGCAATACGGCATGTACGATTCGGATCGTACTCAATAGTTTTTACGATAGCTTTAACGCCTATTTTATTGCGCTTAAAATCAATAATTCGGTACTTACGCTTGTGCCCACCTCCACGATGTCTCGAGGTAATGCGACCGGTATTATTGCGTCCACCACTTTTTTTAATAGGTTCAAGCAATGATTTCTCCGGAGTGTCTGTCGTCACTTCAGTGAAACTGCTCACAGAGTAAAATCTTGTACCCGGTGTAATCGGTTTTAGTATTCTTAATGCCATTGTTTTATTTCCCTATTTCGCCTTACCATTGCTCAATGGTAAACTTGTTCTTATTCTTCAACGTTTCCTTCTCCGCCAACGATATCTATCGTATAACCGGATTTCAGTGTAATTATTGCTTTCTTACGAAGCGGTGTATGTCCCCTCATTAGGCCTCGCTTTGTCATGCGTGTCTTATTTTTCCCACGTATGACTACGGTTCTTACATTATCCACTTCCACTCCGAACAACGCTTTTATCGCATGTTTGATTTGAATTTTATTCGCATCAGGAGTCACTTCAAAGGTATATTTTCTAGATTCTTGTACTTTATTGGCTTTTTCTGTAAGAATCGGACGTTTGATTACTGTAGTTGTCATAATTTATTGCTTCTCCTTTATCAAAACGTTTCGATAACTTTTTGAACCGAACTTTTGCACAATACTATTTTTTTGTGATTCAATATGTCATACGCAGAGGCATTCGTTGCTTGCATAGTCTGTAGCTTTGCAATGTTACGTGCAGAGAGTATGACGTTTTCATCCATTACCGGCAATAGAAGCAATGTTTTATCATTTTCTATACGGAGATTTTTGACAGCTTCAAACATTCTCTTCGTTTTGATCGTTTCGAAAGTAAAGTCATCCACAACCAGAAGGTTGTTTTCTCTAACCCGAAGTGAGAGAGCCGATTTGCGCGCAAGCCGCTTTACCTTCTTCGGCAATCCCAAAGTGTACTTATGTGGTTTTGGTCCATGAATAGTACCACCGCCAACCCATATTGGAGAGCGTGATGAACCGGAACGCGCTGTTCCGCGACCTTTTTGCTTCCATGGTTTTTTTCCACCGCCGGACACTTCTGTACGAGTCTTTGTTTTATGTGTACCTTGTCTTTGATTTGCAAGATACACTTTCACAGCCAAGTGCATCGCATGTTCATGCGGCTCGACATTAAATATTTCATCCGGAAGTTCCATTGTTCCGGACTTCTGTCCATCTATTGTATATACGTCTATCTGCATGGCTCGCTATCACATTTTAATTAATTCGACAACGCTGTTTATTGCACCCGGAATACTGCCACTGACAAGTATTAGGTTTGAGTCTGGCATAACGTCAACAATCTTTAGATTGCGTACAGTTGTTTTTTTGCCACCCATTCTTCCTGCCATACGCTGACCTTTAAATACACGCGATGGATAAGAAGATGCACCAATTGAACCGGGAGCACGCTGACGATCGGCTTGTCCGTGTGTCTGCATACCAACACCACTGAAGTGGTGACGACGAACAACACCTTGGAAGCCTTTCCCTTTACTCGTACCCACTGCTTTAACAGTATCACCTTTAGTAAAAGCACTTACGGTTATTGCTTCACCTACTGCATATACTCCTCGTATATTGCGAAACTCTTTGAGCATTCGCGCAGGGGCAACACCGGCTTTACTAAATTGACCAGCTACCGGTTTTGATATTTTATCGGTTCGTGAATCACCATACCCTATTTGTAGGGCATCGTAACCATCCGAATCTTTTGTTTTCACTTTAACAATTGGGCAAGGACCAGCCTCGACTACGGTGCATGGAACTAGGTCGCCCTTTTCATTAAAGACGCTCGTCATTCCCAGCTTTTTTCCCAATATTACACTCATGATTCTTTTCCTCGACGCTTCCAATGATTTAGACTTTAACTTCCACATCTACTCCCGCAGGCAATTCCAATCGCATCAATGCATCAATAGTCTTTTGCGTTGAACTAAAGATATCAACGAGACGTTTATGAAGACGTGATTCAAATTGCTCACGTGATTTTTTATCAACATGCGGTGAGCGGAGTACCGTGTATATCTGCTTCCGTGTAGGAAGTGGAATTGGACCTGATACAACTGCTCCCGTTTGTTTTACCGTGCGAACGATACGTTCGGCGGATTTGTCTATGAGATTGTGGTCGTACGACTTCAGTTTAATTCGTATTCGCTGTGCAGCCACGTCGTTTCCTCTTTATGGAGATAAATGACAAAGGAGAATTCGGAGAGAGAAGAGTGTGGGAAGATAACAATACCTCCCCACTTTCTCATTCCGTGTTAATTTATTTTTTATTCGATAATTTTAGTTACAACGCCTGCGCCTACTGTACGGCCACCTTCACGGATTGCGAAGCGAAGCCCCTCTTCCATAGCGACTGTTGTAATCAATTCAACTACTAAGTTGTCTACATTATCACCCGGCATAACCATTTCTACGCCACTTGGTAATTCTGCAATACCGGTTACATCAGTTGTTCTGAAATAGAACTGCGGACGATAACCATTAAAGAATGGAGTATGACGACCACCCTCTTCACGGGTAAGTACATACACTTGTGCATTAAATTTATGGTGAGGGTTGATAGATCCTGTTTTGGCAAGAACCATTCCGCGCTCTAACTCTTCTTTATCAACACCGCGCAACAACAATCCAACATTGTCTCCGGCACGACCTTCATCAAGAAGTTTACGGAACATTTCAATCCCCGTAACGGTTGTCTTCTTACGAACACCGAACCCTACAATTTCAACTTCTTCATTAAGTTTAACGATTCCGCGCTCAATTCTACCGGTTCCTACTGTACCACGGCCAGTAATTGAGAATACGTCTTCGATAGGCATAAGGAAGGGTTTATCAACATCGCGTACCGGTGTTGGAATGTAACTATCTACTGCATCCATAAGCTCGAAAATACAGCCCGAACGCTCATCATCTTTCGCCGCTGCCGGATCAGATCCAGCATCAAGTGCTTTGAGAGCTGAACCTTTGATGATTGGAATATCATCGCCCGGGAACTCATATTTTGACAACAATTCGCGTACTTCGAGCTCTACGAGTTCAAGTAACTCCGGGTCAGCGATATCAACTTTGTTTAAGAACACTACAATACGAGGAACACCTACTTGACGTGCAAGAAGAATGTGTTCACGTGTTTGTGGCATTGGACCATCAGTACCCGCAACTACTAAAATTGCACCGTCCATTTGAGCAGCACCGGTAATCATGTTTTTCACATAATCTGCGTGGCCCGGACAATCTACGTGCGCATAGTGACGATTTGCTGTCTCGTACTCTACGTGAGCAGTTGCAATGGTAATCCCACGTGCACGCTCTTCAGGTGCATTATCAATTGAGTCGAATGAGCGAGCTTGAGAAAGCCCCGCTTTAGCCAACACCATTGTGATAGCCGCTGTTAATGTTGTTTTGCCGTGATCAACGTGACCGATTGTACCGATATTCACGTGCGGCTTATTTCTTTCAAATTTCTCTTTTGCCATATCCTCACCTTTTGAGAGTAATGGTTGAACGAATAGTGGATTTATAAAAATTTATGTAAACTAACTCTTTGTCAAACCAAATTATATTTTTATGTCATAACCATAAAACTTCATTGAATAACTGCCTCTTCCTTGCGTTATGGATCGTAATGTTGTTACATATCCAAACATTTGCGCAAGTGGAACAATCGCCTCTACCGCTTGTGTACTTTGTTGTTGCTGTATCCCTTCAATTCTTCCTCGCCTTGAACTTAAGTCAGCAATCACATCGCCAATATAATCTTCGGGTGAAACAACTTCTACACTGAAAACCGGCTCTAACATTATTGGATGTGCCTTACGACAAGCATCTCGGGTTGCTATTGATGCTGCAATTTTATACGCAATATCATTAGCTGAATCTTCAATGTAGTCACCACCTATAACACTAATATGAATGTCTGTCATTGGATAACCCGACAGAGGCCCTACATTCAAGGATTCGAGACAACTTTGGAGTATAATCTCAAAGTATTGTTTAGGAATCTGTGTTAGCTCGGAGTGTATCTCGGCTGTGTTTCCTTTGCCACGTTCATTAGGTGTTACGCGTAGAACAACTTTTGCATATTGTCCTTTTCCATTTGCTCCTGTACGCTCAAAAACACCTTCTTGAACTACCTCGCCGCCTAATGACTCTCTGTATGCAACCTGAGGCCTTCCGACTTTGGTCTGTACATTAAATTCTCTTTTAATTCTGTCAACAATTATTTCGAGATGTAACTCGCCTACACCACTTATAATTGTTTGTCCACTTTCGGCATCGTTAAAAAAGCGGAAAGTAGGGTCTTCTTCAGAAAGCTTTGTGAGAGCTTCGACTAATTTATCTTGATCACTTGACGTTTTTACTTCTATTGATTGGTTGATTACCGGTTCGGCAAAGTCAATTTTTTCATAGAGTATAGGATGCTCAACTGCACATAATGTATCACCTGTTCTTGCAAATTTCATTGCAGGTATTGCTATTATATCACCAGCACACACTTGAGTTACTTCTTCTCTTTTGTTTGCGGCTACTCTTAACAGCTTACCAATACGTTCATTCTTGCCGACTGTGCTATTATGCACCCTCTCTCCAACACTTACTTTGCCGGAATAGACGCGCACGAAGGATAATTGACCAACAAAAGGGTCTGTTATCACCTTAAACACCAAGCCTGAAAATGGTTCATTTTCATTTGCTTGCCTGTGTTCAACTTCATGGCTTGCTTGGGATGTGAATCCTTGCGTCTCGCCTCTATCCAAGGGCGATGGGAGATAATGCACCACAGCATCAAGAAGTGGTTGCACGCCTTTGTTTTTAAACGAGGAGCCGCACAGGACCGGAATGAATGAGTTATGTATTGTCGCCGCTCGTATAGTTTCATGTATTAGTTTAGTGCTTACTTCCTCACCATTAAGATACTTTAGCATAATTTCATCGTTAAAATCTGCAAGTGCTTCTAATAGTGCTGAATATCGTGATTCTACTTCACTAATATATTCCTCGGGAATATTTGAAGCTATCACGTTGACACCTGATGTTTCATCCTCAAAATAATATGCCTTTTTTTCAATAACATCAATTATTCCTGCGAATGAGTCAGAAGAACCAATCGGTATTTGAATTGGAACAGCTTTGGCTTTTAATTTATCAACAATTGATTGAATTGTTTTTTCAAAATCAGCACCTATTCTATCCATTTTATTCACATAAGCAATGCGTGGCACTTTGTACATATCAGCTTGACGCCAAACTGTTTCTGACTGAGGCTGAACACCTGCAACACCACAAAACACTGCAACAGCACCATCAAGTACTCGAAGTGATCGCTGAACTTCAGCAGTAAAATCGACATGTCCGGGTGTATCAATAAGATTTATTTGGTGATTATTCCAAAAAAAAGTAATTGCCGCCGAAACTATCGTAATACCACGTTCACGTTCTTGTTGCATGTAGTCGGTAACTGTATTACCTTCATCAACATTGCCCATTTTGTGAACAAAACCCGAATAATAAAGCATTCGCTCTGTTGTTGTAGTTTTACCCGCATCAATATGCGCCATAATACCAACATTACGAATATCTCTTATTACTACCGAGCGTGACATAATTCGGTCTTTAGAGTTAATTTTTCAAAGTACGTCAAAAAAACTATCTTACCATTTGAAATGGGAGAAAGCACGATTTGCCTCTGCCATTCTATGTACATCATCACGTTTCTTCACAGCTCCGCCTTCGCCGTTTACTGCTGCCAACAACTCATTAGCCAAACGGCTTGCCATTGTTTTATCGCGACGTTCTGAAGCATACTGATTTAACCATCGTATAGCCAATGCAACACGTCTATCTTCACGAACCTCTACGGGCACTTGATAAGTAGCACCACCCACACGTCTTGAACGAACTTCAAGAGCAGGGGCAACGTTTCCTATCGCCTTGCGAAGAATTTCAACTTGATCCAATTTTGTTTTTTCAGCAACTGTATCAAGAGCCGAATAAACGATAACCTGAGCTGTTGCTTTTCTGCCGTGTGTCATCAACTTATTGATAAAACGTGCAATCAGAACATCTCCGAAACGAGGATCAGGAATTACCGGTCTTTTTTCTGCTTTTTTCTTACGCATTGTTGTTCTTTACTTACTTTTATATAGCGTCAATAATTATTTTTTCTTTCCACCCGGAGCTGGACCGCCTTTAGCATCAGCTTTTGGACGTTTAGCACCGTATTTTGAACGACCTTGCTTACGATCTTTTACCCCTTGTGTATCCGCAGCACCGCGAACGATGTGGTAACGAACACCCGGAAGATCTTTAACACGACCACCGCGAATCATAACGATTGAGTGCTCTTGCAAGTTGTGACCTTCACCCGGAATATAAGCCGTAACTTCAATACCATTTGTCAAACGAACACGCGCCACTTTTCTTAAAGCTGAATTTGGCTTCTTCGGTGTTGTTGTATATACACGAGTACAAACACCGCGTCTTTGAGGACAAGCCATCAATGCCGGCGATTTACTTTTGTATTTAACTGCTTGACGTCCTTTGCGGACTAATTGTGCTATTGTTGGCACGTTGTTCTCCTGATTTATATTTCATTAACACTTTCGTTGTGTTAAGAGCCTGCAAAATTAAGAAACTATTTTATACTGTGCAAATTTTCTTAAAAAATAATTGGGAAAAGATAAAAAAAACTTTATCTTTTCCCAATATACTTATCAATATTAACGCTCTCCGCGTGCTCGTTTTGCTTGGAATTCTTTCACCATATCATCTTGCACCTGCTTAGGTACTGTCGCATATTTTGCAAACTCCATACTAAATTCACCTTTACCTTGTGTCACCGAACGTATGTCCGTCGAATAGCCAAACATTTCCGATAAAGGCACTTCCGATTCAATTGTCACATAACCCGCATCTGTTTCGGTTCCCATGATAACCCCGCGACGCTGGTTTATTTGTCCAATAACTACTCCTTGGAACTCTTCCGGCGCACTCACCTCAAGTTTCATGATTGGCTCGAGAATCACAGGCTTAGCACTTGCATAGCATTCACGTATAGCGGTCATTGCAGCTGTCTTAAACGCCATCTCTGATGAATCCACGGGGTGGTATTGTCCATCATTGAGTACAACACGCACACCTACGACCTTTTGACCTATTAACTGACCATCGCCAAGTTGTTCCTTAAATCCTTTATCACAAGCTGGGATATATTCACGAGGAATAACACCACCCACAATATCATCAACGAATTCATAGGTTTCTACTGCATCGGAAGGAAGGGGCTCAAGATAACCCGCTACACGACCATACTGACCGGAACCACCCGTTTGCTTTTTATGGGTATAGTTAAACTCTGCTCTTTGAGTAATTGCCTCTCGGAACGCCACTTTGGGACGACCAACAATAATTTCTGTATTGTACTCACGGCGGATACGCTCGATGTAAATTTCTAAGTGAAGCTCACCCATCCCTTTAATGATAGTTTCTCCACTTTCTTCATCACGATAGACACGAAATGTCGGATCTTCTTTTGTAAAACGATTTAACGCCTTTGAGAAATTTACTTGACCTGATTTTTCTTTTGGGGTCACCGCCAGCTCGATTACCGGCTCAGGAACAAACATTGATGTCATGGTAATCTGCACACTGCCATCCGTAAAGGTATCACCCGATGCACATTCAACGCCAAACAATGCAACTATCTCGCCTGCGCCTACTTCTTCGATATCATGCATCTCATTAGAGTGCATACGTACAACTCTAGGCACTTTTACTTTTTTGCCATTGGCCATATTATAGATAGTATCACTTTTACGTAATGTACCTTGATAAATACGCATATAGGTTAATTGTCCAAAACGACCATCTTCAAGTTTAAATGCAAGCGCAACCAGCGGTGCATCGGGGTTTGAAGTCAATGTAACTTTAGCTTCATTGTTCTGCTGATCTAAGCCCTCATTGGTGACATCTGTTGGACATGGCAAATAGTCAATCACACCATTAAGCAATAGCTGCACACCGGTATTTTTCTTTGCAGATCCACAGAAGACAGGAGTAATAGCCAATTTGATTGTTTCACGACGAATAACAGGTTTCAGCTCAGCAGCCGTTACTTCTTCTTCCATTAAGAACTTTTCTGCGATAGCATCATCATAATCCGCTATTGCTTCTACCAAGTCATGACGTAATCTTTTGGCTTCTTCGAGTAAGTCTGCGGGTATGGCTTCATAACGCAAGTTTTCGCCATTGTCTCCATCAAAATATACAGCTTTCATTTCGATTAAGTCAACAACACCGGAAAGTCTGTCTTCTACGCCAATAGGCATATTCATCATAACCGGTCTATGGCTTAATTTTTCCTTCAATTGTTGCGCCACACGAAAGGGATTAGCTCCCGAACGGTCAAGTTTATTAATAAATGCAAGACGCGGTACATTGTAACGACGCATTTGACGGTCCACAGTGATAGATTGACTCTGTACGCCCGCAACACCGCAAAGAACAAGCACGGCACCATCAAGTACACGCAATGCTCTCTCTACCTCAACAGTAAAGTCAACGTGACCGGGAGTGTCAATGAGATTGATATGATTATCACCCCATTCGCAGAATGTTGCTGCCGATTGAATTGTGATACCTTTTTCGCGTTCCAGATCCATAGAATCCATTTTGGCGCCTGCGCCATCTTTTCCACGCACCTCGTGAATAGCATGAATTTTTCCGGTATAAAACAGAATGCGCTCACTGAGTGTTGTTTTACCGGAGTCAATGTGTGCGGAAATTCCGATGTTTCGGATTTTTGTCATGTCCGCCATAATGCGATAACCCTTTACTGATGAAAGAATAAACGTGTATGCCTCTTGTGGTGGCTTTACGTATGTTAATAATTCAAAGACTACAAAATTACGCAACTGTGATTGTATGACAATAATTTATGAAGATTTAACATCTGTCCGCCACATAAAAATTCTATGACTGTCTTAGATTAACGGGGCGCCTTATATCGTAATATCATCCTAATTTCTGCGCATTGCCCTATCTGAATACGTCTCATGATTATGATCGCAATTCAACAAAAACAGTACCGGCACCACATACTCCTAAAGAGAGTCTAACATTTTACATTCAATAAACTTAAACAGAATATTTTACTCTTCAGAAAACAATGAGCGAGAACTTTGCTTCATAAATCCGAAGTGCCTGTAGCACAAATCAGTTGCCTCTCGTCCACGCGGGGTACGTTGTAAAAAACCTTGCTGTATAAGAAATGGCTCATACACTTCTTCAAGCGTACCGGATTCTTCTCCGACAGCTACGGCAAGCGTGTTAAGCCCCACAGGACCACCACTGAATTTTTCCATTATTGCCATCAAGATACGCTTATCCATTTCATCCAAACCGAACTCATCAACCTCCAGTGCATTCAATGCCATTTCTGCAATCGCCTTTGTAATAGTCCCCGTACCCTTTATCTCGGCAAAATCGCGTGTGCGACGCAATATACGATTCGCTATTCGTGGCGTGCCTCGCGAACGACGTGCTATTTCCATAGCACCATCATCATCAATGGGAACATTCATTAAGCCCGCGGATCGCTGCACTACCTTAAATAGATCTTCGGGGGAATAGTAATCTAAACGATTGATAACTCCAAATCGAGACCGGAGGGGGGCTGTAAGTAATCCGGCTCTTGTGGTTGCTCCTACTAATGTAAACTTAGGCAAGGTTAATTGTATGGAACGAGCCGACGGACCGCTGTCTATCATTATATCCAAACGGTAATCTTCCATAGCGGAGTATAAGTATTCCTCAACTATTGCGGAAAGTCGGTGAATCTCATCAATAAATAAAATATCGCCTTGTTCCAAATTGGTTAAAAGCCCGGCAAGATCACCCGGTTTCTCTAAAACCGGACCCGATGTGGTTTTGATTTCACTTCCCATTTCTTGTGCTATGATATACGAAAGCGTCGTTTTTCCTAAGCCCGGCGGTCCTGTAAGAAGCACGTGGTCAAGTGCTTCTCCTCTTTTTTTGGCGGCTGCAATAAATATTTTCAGATTCTCGACAATTTTTTGTTGTCCCGTAAAATCATGAAACGATGATGGACGCAGTGCCGCATCGCCTTCTTCATCGTGGGTTACATGGGGATTTGTCATTGTTGATGGTCGCGTCAAGTCTTTTGCCATTGTCTATACCCTGAACAATCTTAAATAGAAAGAAATAATGATAATTATGATGGAAATGTGAGCGTATGCAACACTTGATGGAGTATCGTGAGCATTTCTTTGCCTTCGCCCATACTTGTTATGATAATGATACCGACGGGTGAATGACCAAACATAATACTCAAAACACCTCGTGAAAGAGCAGCTTCGCACAATGCTACATTCGATTGTAATTGTGCAACAGAAAGCGAACGAACATTGGGACCAACCACACATACCATATCGCAAAGTTGTACCCGAACGCGCACTCCCGATACTTCGAGTAAGTCCCGCACATGCTCATCATTGCCGATTGTCAGCACTGTACAATTACCTTCCGATGATAACATCGCATATAAGGGATAGCCATGCTGTTCCAAAATGTGTAGTGATTGATTGATGACCGACGCTGATTGATTGGGACCGACAGCAAGAGTAAGATGTAAGCAATGTTCTTTCATGGTTATCCCACGAAACCCCGTCCCATTATTATCATTATGCGGCAGTATGGTTGTCCCTTCATTCTCAGGTGCAAACGTATTTAGCACTTTAACAGTAATACCCATCTCTACAGCAGGTAATATTGTTTCAGGGTGTAATACCTTCGCTCCATAGTATGCCAGTTCGCGTGCTTCGGCAAAACTCATAAATGGTATTGTAAATGCGCTCGCAATACGACGTGGGTCTGTGCTGGCGATGCCGCTCACATCTGTCCAAATTTGTATTTCCTCCGCTTGAACGGCGGCGCCCAACAATGCGGCGGAATAATCAGAGCCTCCCCGCCCAAGTGTTGTTGTTCTGCCAATGGAATCTGAACCAATAAAACCCTGAGTGATAATAATCCCGCCCTCAACTAATGGCTTCACAACATATTCTTCGGCAAGAATACGCAATGCAGATCTATCCACAACACCACCTAAGAACGTATCATCTGTGCGCATAAACTTACGTGCATCCGCAAAAACAGCAGAAACACCCTCGCTTTGTGCATAAGCCGCAAATATCGTTGATGACAGTAACTCTCCCATTGCCGACGAAAATGCTATCGAACGCGGCGTACACTCACCCAATAATGCAACACCTTCGCAGTACACCGCAAGTTCAGTACACATCACACTTATACTCTCGATAACCTTCGACAAACGTTCCGGATTGGGTATTAACTCCGTACATAATGCAATATGTCGTTCCCGAATTGCAGTGAGCGATTGCAGCACAGAACTGCGATCACCTTTCGCTGCATACTCGACAAGGGCTATCAAGTCATTCGTCGCACCCGAGCAAGCACTAAGCACTACTATTGGTCGCCGAGATATATCGCGTTGCACTATCGAAAGCACTGCACGCATAGCAATGGCATTTGCAACAGAAGTGCCGCCAAATTTTTGAATTATCATGCCTTACCTTAAAATAAAAAGCGGCTTCCCTGAAAAATTTTCAAGAAAACCGCTCCACATAAACATACAGTATGCTTAGAGAGCAAAGCCCTGCGCCAATACTGCCTCAATCGGATCTTGCTCCGTAACTGTTGTTTTTTTATTATCTGTTGATGAACGCCATGTTGATACCTCGTTTTTGGTTTCAAAGTAAAATGTCGTCATATTGCCTTTGAGGATATACACACTTGGCAAACCTTCTAACTTATATTTATCGCTGTTGGGATGACGACCACTTGCTGTACGCATAGTAAATATGGATATTTTACTGCTCGGGATACCAGCCGCTTGTAATACTTTTAGTGTGTGAGGCACATATTTCCGAGAACCGACACAAGAACAACCCGGATTCACATATACAATAACAGAACGGTTGGGGTCTGCATTGTACAAATCCGCTATCTGCTTTACTGATTCGGCATTAGGAGTGTATGTGTCCATTGTCGGCTGAAGCCAAGTAAAGCCCGGCTCCACTACTGCTTGCTCTATGGTTAATTGACGTGCAACATCTTCGGGCACTGATACGGATTCATTGCACCCAAGCATCACAAAAAACAAAGACAGGCAAAATATGCTCTGTACTATTCTACGGTGTATCATGATGAATACTCTGTAAAAATGGGAAAAATTGCTTCAACATTGCACTACATAACAATGTTTTAGACCAAATTATGCAATTTTTTTGAAACATGGAACTATCTATGATATTTTAACGGCTCATCATAGCAGATTTTAGTTTCTTTCTGCCTCAAGTGCCATAATCATCTCACTGAAATCTTCATCAGTGAGATGGTATTTTGTATTGCAGTACTGGCAAGAAAGTTCATTTTGCTTTTCTGCACGCATTTCTTTTACTTCTTTGATACCAAGAGTTTGGATAACAGTTTTAAAGCGAGCCAATGAACAGCGGCAATAAAAATCCAAAGGTGTGGTACTGATCACATCAAAACCATCGGGTAAGATACGATGCAATATATCATCGGGGTTTTCATGATGTGCGAATAAAGTGCCCAAATCAGGTAACTCACGCATAAGTGATTCCACACGCTCTATCTCGGCTTCACTTGCTCCCGGCATGGCTTGAGCAATAACACCGCCGCTGCCTATGATTGCTCCCTGTTCATTATATGCGACATCTAAACGCACGCCCGATGGAATCTGCTCCGATTGCGCAAGATACAAAGCAATGTCGGATGTCACATCGCCACGCAATAACTCAACAATCCCTGTGGTCGGTTCATAGCTGTTATAGCGAAATTTGGTTACCTTCAAAAAACCCGCGCCCAATGCTTCATGAAAATGATGTATGTGATTAAGCGGATTTTCCACACTCGGTTGCAATCGCACATAACCGCGTACCTCGCCCACTTGCAATGCCTCAGCATACATGTTTTGAATAATACCGCTCCCCTCCGTTTGAACAATAATTCGCTCCTCACCTTTAAGAAATGAGGCAAGTAAAGCAGCTCCGGACAACACTTTACCCAAAAAATAGGAGGACAAAAGATCAAGTTCGTGTTTTTCCTGAGCGGCTAGCACTGTCTGAGTACTTTTTACCGCTACGGCACGGATATTACCACTTTTCGACAAAACACGAACGATTCTGTCGCGATGATAATAGCGTTGTTTTAATTCTTCATTCATACAATGTGAAATTTATTGATGTGCCGATACCACATAAGCTCGGTAATGACATACGACGTATAAAACAGCAGAACTACTATACCGGAAACAAAGTTTACCGAAAACAGAGTGGTTTTGGAGTTTTTGGTACTTGAAATCCTTACAAATCAAGAAAATCAATCATGAAAATCTATAGAATCACTTTAATCCTAGTATAGTTTTAGAATATTCTGTATTTCGCAACCTTAGAAATTATGAAAATCTCTAAATCTGCGTGATAAAACAATCCCCTCACAATACCGAGACCGCGAAGGGACATAAAAATAATATCATCAAAAACGTGTTGCAAGATAGTGCGGCAACATTTCCCGCCATGTGGGCCAATCATGCGGCATATCCTTACCCCACAAGTCAAGCTCATTCGGAATGCCTTTATTCCACAAGATTTGGCTCATCTCTTTCGATGCCGGAGGATACTCATAATTACCCTGCCCCGTCACAAAATGCAAGTGCTTTTTGCTGCGCAACAACTCCAATGTATGGTGATCGTGCATATTGGGCATATAATCAACAGGAGAATTAAAATAGCAGTTCTCATCATAATATTTGCCCGTATAGAGCTTAATATCATAGGTCCCGCTCATGCCGATAAAACCATCGAACAAATCAGGGCGACGCAATACCGTATTCACAGCATGGAATGCGCCAAGTGATGCTCCCGTCGTAATGATCGGCACACGCTGACCTCCGCAATCATTAAATATAAAAGGCACGACCTCTTCGGCAACATAACCATTATATTGCTGATGACGAACAGCTTTGTCACGGGTTTTCATCCGCGAATTGAGCCAGCTCTCGCTGTTAATACTGTTGATAGAATACACTTTCACCTTACCGCTGTTGATATAGGGACGTATTGCATCTATCAGATAAAAGCGCTCATACTCCAAATAGTCCGCAGCTGCAGTCGGAAACATCAATAAAGCGAAGCCATAATAACCGTACTTTACTATCTCCATTTCTTTATTGAGACGAGGACTCCACCACTTCGTAATTCTTCTTTCCATAACATTCTCCCTTTCACTTTACTCATATAGAAATTTTGTATGACAATTTACAGCGGCAAAAATCGGAAATTTATAAACAGCAGCATACCTTCTTAGCCATAACTCACCAAATTTTTTCTCTTTTCTCTCTCGGTTTGTCAGTAGTTTTGCGAAAACTTTTTAGGGATTACTCAGATGATGGAACACAAATCCACCGCCATTGCCGTACCGACACCCGCTATGCCCGCCGGCTTACAAGAATGGTTCACCGCTTTCTACCGATTGGTCATTATTCTGCGAAAAGAATGTCCTTGGGACAGAAAACAAACACACGAGTCTATCTCCCATCTTTTGGTCGAGGAAGCATACGAAACCTTAGACGCCATTGCCCATGGTGACGACAAAGAATTTTCCAAAGAATTAGGCGACTTACTGCTCCACGTGGTCATGCATGCAGTTATGGCGGAACAAAGGGGGGCTTTTACTATGCAAGATGTCATACAAAGGGTCTTTGAAAAATTAGTCCATCGCCATCCCCATGTCTTTGGTGAAATCAAAGCCGATAATGAACATGAAGTAAAACAACGATGGGAAGAAATGAAGATGAAAGAAGGACGCACTTCCGTTTTAGAAGGAGTGCCCGCCTCTATGCCCGCGCTCTTACGGGCGCAACGTATTCAAGAAAAAGCGGCAGGCGTAGGATTCGATTGGTCGGACAAAAAAGAAATGTGGAAAAAAGTGGATGAGGAGTTAGCGGAATTGCAACAAGCAATGCTCGAACATAATCCAATAAAAACTAAACAAGAATTCGGCGATGTATTTTTTGCTCTTGTCAATGCCGCTCGATTTGAAGGAATTGTTGCAGAAGAAAGCGTTCAATTAACCAATGCTAAATTCACGCGACGATTTGCATACATTGAACAAAAAGCCGCCGAACATGGCAAAAATTTACGCGATATGACTCTGGGCGAAATGGATGAATGGTGGAATGAAGCAAAAAAACTCGAAGCATAACTCAGAAATAAGAATATGTACAAATTGTCAACACTGCTCCTATAATTTACTCACAAAAAGCAGGGAGAAAATTCTCAAAATATCTATATTAGCATAAATAACTATACACGGAATTACGTGATTTTGGAGCCGACGGTGTTTCATCCTTACTAATCATGAAAATCAATCATGAAAATCTCTGCAATCACTTTAACTCTGGCATATTTTTACTTTCTTTTACTCTTATTTAGACCTTAACAAAAATAGATTCATAGCTGCGTTTATCTGTTTTTGCACGGACAATATATTGCCCCGATGCCAGATATTCCGTCATCATAATGCACCCTAATATCCCGATATTTTGATATGGTACCGTAATGGTTTCACCGTATAGAGAAAACACATCTAAAGATCGTATTGGTTCGGATACGACGGATAATCTCAGTTCGGATGAACAGGGATTAGGAGACAGGAATAGTTCTTGATTACTATTATTTTTATATAAAAAAGGGATATTTTCGTTAATTCCTGAAAGGACATTCGGATAAAGAGATAACCCCAAAGCACCAAACCAATCTGTGAGCAAAGTGGAATATATTTGCCGAAAATCATAGACAAAACGGATATTCCCTACATCGTCAAGATTTACAAGGTCAGGATTATCGCCATAGACACCGCCAATTACATTATTGCCGATAATCAATACAGGAGCTGCTGCACCGTGATCTGTCCCCGAACCGTTGGGGCGCACTCTCCGCCCGAATTCACTATAAAGCACTATGAGTATTTCATCGGCAATACCTAATTCTTCACAATCTCTTTGAAATTCATAGACCACATCCATTACTTCACGTAAAGAACGTTGTTGAAGTCGCAGAAGATATTCGTGATTATCGAATAATAAATCGGTAATAATCGAATAGACAGGGGTTTGCAATCCGCCTGCAATCAATCGAGCCACTGTTGACAATTCAGCGGCAATCCGATTAAGAGAATTATAGGAACGAGTATTAACAATATTTTTGTGAAGTATATTTTGTATTAAATGTAAAAAAGTATGTGAAGTATTTCGTATTTCATTGATATACTGTTGTTCTATACGTGAAGAAGAAAGCGAAGTGCTGCCATTATTTATTTTTTCGGGAATAATAACATTTCCATTGAAGGCAAACCCCATATCGTGCGTGCGTCCTAATAAAAATCGGCTTAAAGAAGAACCCAACTCAATCGCCGGTGGGTATGTGGGTAATTGCCCATTATATCGTGATTCCAAATAACGCCCCATCCATCCGCTATATTCCATCCTGCCACTTACATTTGCTGTCAATCACACATCTGTCGAATGAAAATGCGATAAATCCTGATGCGGATACCCCACATTTTGCACCACTGCAACTTTATGCTCTTTATACAATTCATATAATCCGGTGAGAGCAGGATGAAAACCCAAGGAACGATGATCCGGTAATGGCAACACTTCATGTGGATGAATTGCGCATGGAACAACGCTCTGTTCTTGGCGCATCTGATAGTAAAGCGGATCTTGATAGGGCACAACAGTATTCAGCCCATCATTGCCGCCAAACATACGGATAAACACAATTTTTCTGTTTTCTATAGGAGGTAATTGCCCGCCGGTTAAAAGCAGAGGATCGCGTGCAAATGCCGATTGAAACGGAAGTGAATGTACTAAAGGCACACCGATACCTGTTTGTGCAATGATGCGCAATAACTGGCGACGAGTTATCATGAGAGTTCCTTAATATAATTGAAATGAGGCATGAGAAACAAGAATATTCAAGCATTGTACAATGCGTTGCTCTACTCGCATTTTCTCATCATCGTAATCCCAATCCGCATCGCTGCCGCCATCAAGAATAACATTGATCAATTGCTGTCGTTCCACAACATCCAATACATCAGGTAACAAATACCGAGATAAATCCAAACATAATTTTGAAGGTATTTCTTCAGACGAAAAACGTGCTGCAAGTGCACGAATATTACAATTATAAACATACGGAGGAAACGGATATGAAAATGTTAGCAGGCGATTATTGACTATATCTTTTGCAAACTGTAACCTTCTCGGCAAAACTGATGAATTCACCCAATCTCTTCCGCCAACCCAGCCGGATACATTCGGCGGATTATACATCACTTGTCCCCATTCTTCCAGCCGCTCAATAATATCACCATAACGTGTTTGTGTTTTTTCAAAATCAGGTATATTCGTCAGTTCCAATTGTCGAATCATTCCTGTGATATATTCTATATGACTCTTTTTCAATACCCCGATATTTTCTTTATGGAAAAAATATTCACTGTGTAACATGGTTTTTATAATGGGAGCAATTTCCCAATTATTCTCAATAAATA
>JAYRWZ010000171.1:0-6650 GCA_041917875.1 Chloroflexota bacterium
TTCATAGACACCCGGCTTGTTTACATGACCGCTAATGCCATAAAGCAATGTACCCGGATGCTTTGCAGCACCGATTTTCGAATATGCTTCCGCGCCGATTTTTATGATTGGGGGCACTGTTGCCAATGTTTCCACATTATTAATCGTGGTGGGCATACCCCATAAACCTTTTTGTGCCGGAAAAGGGGGCTTAAAACGCGGATATGCTCGGTCGCCTTCAAGAGAATTCATGAGTGATGTTTCCTCACCGCAGATATATGCTCCTGCACCTTTATGCACATAAATATCAATGGAATAATCATGGTTGAATGTCTTTTTCATGGCATCGCCAATCATACCTTTATCATAAGCTTGGCGCACTGCTGCCTCCATCATATCAACCCATTTATGATATTCGCCGCGTATGTAAATATATGCCTTTGATATACCCATCGCATAGCCGGCAATCATGATGCCTTCTATCAGTTGATGTGGATTATACTCAAAAATCTGTCGGTCTTTGAATGATCCCGGCTCTGATTCATCGCCATTGATAGCCAAATACTTCGGCTTATCATTACCTTTGGGCATGAAACTCCATTTCAAGCCGGTAGAAAAACATGCGCCGCCGCGACCGCGCAATCCTGATTTTTTTACCTCATTGATGACCTCGTCTTGCGTCATTGTAATAACTTGACGATAAGCATCATAGCCGCCATTGGCACGATAGACATCAATCTCATGCAGATTGGGTATCTGGGGTAAAACAAGATGGGGAAGTGTATTATACATATCTTTTTCCTTTCATTCGGTTAATAACTTTGGCAAAAATACGAGAGATGAGAGAAATGACCGAACATATCTCATATAACTTTGTTAAACCATACATACAAAACAGTTCTTGTAGGTGCTAATACAGTTCCTACTCGTTCATTGCAACAATGTTCGGTGTATGGGGGCAAGTCTGTAACATTGCCATGCTTTTTGTGTCTTTTCGATGGCAAAACAATCGGGGGTATGGCTGTGCAGCAGTATAGTGTTCGCAACATAATGAGCTATGACTGATTCACGAATATCTTCGCGCATAAGTTCGGTGTGTAAGTGATAAGCCGACAAGAATGTAATTGTGATTTGTCAGATGTTCACGAAGGATGTTATTATTGCCTAAGGATTTGAAAAACAAAGCATCAGAATGTGAGAATAGTGCAGTATATAGTACACTCAAACAAAAGTGGTTTTCGCTGTCAGAATATGTTTACATCATTGAAAGTCATGGTAATCAATCTGTACGTTTTCAATATCTCTGTAATCATAGTACACAATACTGAATGTGTTAATATATTGCAGTATATTGCAGAAAAAAATCAGACATCAAACAAAAAAATATGAAAAATAGTACCGTAGCATGGGTTGAAATCATACCTTTTGAATTAAGAACACAACTTGACTTGCCTTTATTTGCCTCATCGGTATCTGCGGGTTTTCCTTTGCCGGCAGAGGAATTTGTGGAATCGGTCTTAGATTTAAATGAATATTTGGTGCAGAATAAAACTTCAACATTTTTATTGCGAGTCAGAGGAGATTCTATGCACGATATGGGTATCTATGATGGTTCCATTCTTGTTGTGGATAAATCTCTTGAACCTGCGGACGGCAATACAGTGATTGCAGTTGTTGATGGTGAATTTTTAGTAAAAATATATCGCATACAAGGAAAAAAGCACCTTCTGGTTGCTGCAAATAAAGATTATATGCCCATTGAAATTGATGAAACTATCACTTTGTGGGGTGTGGCAACAAATTGTATCAATGGTTTGCGATGAAATCGGTTATTCTCATAGATTGCAACAATTTTTTTGTGTCATGCGAGCGTGTTTTTAATCCCTCGCTTGAAGGTAAGCCGGTTGTTGTTTTAAGCAGCAATGATGGTTGTGTGGTTTCTCGTTCCCAAGAAGCAAAAGATATTGGTATTCCGATGGGGGCGCCTGCTTTTCAATGGGAACATATTTTTCGGAAATATAATGTTTATGTATTTTCTTCTCATTTTTCATTGTATGCGGATATGTCGCGACGCGTCAGAGAAACTGTGCGTTCTTTATGCGAAGACAGTGAGCAATATTCCATAGACGAATTTTTTGTGTATTGTCCGGATAATAAAGACTATCGCGATTGGTGTCTTACTATTCGCCAACGTATTATGCAATGGACCGGTATTCCTACAAGTATTGGCATTGCACCGACGAAAACATTAGCCAAAATTGCCAATAGAGTTGCCAAAAAAAACAAGAGTTTCAATGCTGTCGTTGATTGGCAAAGAGATATTCAAGACCATGAAGCTATGCTGGAATCCATACCATGCAGCGATGTGTGGGGAATAGGAAGGCGATATGCACGATTGTTAATGTCACGAGGTATTGAAAATGCACGACAGTTACGCGATGCCGATGAGGCGATGATTAAAAAAAATCTTTCCATTGTAGGGCTGAGAATATGTTATGAATTGCGTGGAATTTCTTGTATTTCGCTTACATCATTGCAAGCAGCTCGAAAAACACTGATGCATTCGAGAACGTTTGGCAAAATGCTCACCGAATATGATGAACTCTCTCAAGCTGTGACTTTATATAGTTCTTTAGCGGCTTATTCTTTGAGAAGACATCGTGTCGTGGCATCCGCAATCACGGTTTTTATTCGAACAAATAGATTCAGGGACGACTTGCCGCAATATTTTCAAGAAAAAACGATAGCCATAATACCACCTTCGCATAATACAGTCCATATTATAGAGACAGCACAACAAGCATTAAAAGTAATCTATAAAAAAGGATATCATTATGCCAAAGCCGGAGTGATGTTCACAGGATTATGTCCTGAAGATGCCGCGCAACATTCGCTGTTTCCTTCAAAATATACACAACAGCATTATCATAATGCTATCAAAGCTATGGATAATATTGTGATGCGTTATGGGAAAAAAGCAGTGTATCCGGCTTCATGTGGTGTGCAAAGACGATGGCTGTCGAAAGCAGCACTTTGTTCACCGTCATATATTTCATCATTCAAAGATATTCCTATATGTCATGCAAAATAAACAAGTGTTTCATATATGTATAATTTCGTTTTTTATTCAATGTTTATACTATAATTATGTATTTTCTCCCCTTTACTCGTATGATTATGACAACGTTCTTTGTCATTGTCACCCATGGTTCTCTCTTTTCTTCGCTTACAGCGCAACAGTATCCCGAAGAACTTTTCACTAATTCTGCACAAGGAACGGAATTTTGGCTAGCAGTGCCGGGGAATGATTATCCCCAGCAGCCGGTAAATGCTCTCGAATTTTATGTCACCTCATGGTATGACACGGAAGTAACCATCGAAGCACCGGGTTTTGGTTATAAACGTACTGAACTATTAAAAGCTAACAAGGTTGTCACTTTCTCTTCTTTAAAGCAAACAGCCAATTGGGCATGGGAAATTTGGAAAAGTGAAGAAATAGTGAAGCATGGTATTCGTATTTCTGCGCCTCTTCCAATTTCTGTATATATGCTCAATGGAAAATCCGTGTCTTCCGATGGCTACCTTGCCATTCCGACTATTTCATGGGGCACACAATATATACATAACAGCTATTATGATTTTGCTGAAATACGTCCGTGGAAAACGGGTTTTACCATTATTGCGAAAGAAGATCAAACCAAGGTAAGCATAGAACTCAAAGGGAAAGGAAAATCTGTTGCCAGAACTGTTAATAAACGCAGAATAGGCGATAAGTGGTCTGTGATTCTCAATAAAGGCGATACATATAGTGTTATGGGCGATGGAACTACACAAGGTGGATTTGACCTTAGCGGCAGCAGCATAACAGGTGATAAACCGATTGGTCTTATTTCCTTCCATCAACGAGTAATTATTCCAACTAATGCACTAAATGGTCGAGACCATATTGTAGAAATGATGCCGCCTGTCTCCGCATGGGGTAAAACATTTTATACAGTCGAATTTGCACGCGACAATAAAGGTGATTTTTTCCGTGTGGTTGCATCGAAAGATAATACGACGGTAGAAATGGTCTATATGGATAAAAATGATGGTACAGTACTTGGTCGCCGAACTATCAGGTTGCCTAAAGCCGGTGATTTTTGGGAAGATTATAATTATTGGATAGGCAGAGGTGAAACCGAAGGTATTCGCGGTGTGTCGGTCTGGAAATCGAATAATCCTATCATGATATGCCAATATTCATATTCTACAAATTGGGATAATGGTGTTGAATTTGATCCGTTTATGATAGTATTAGCGCCTGTTGAACAATATGAAAGAGGTGCAATTTTCCAAACACCGTCTAATTCTTTATTTAGTAAAAACTGGTTTGGATTAATTGCAGAAGGCGATGACCCATTAGTGGATCCACAACAAAAAAAATTACGGTCAATAATTATTGATGGAGATAGCCTTTACAAAAAATATCCCCAAATTTTGAAAAATCGTATTCCCGGCAGCAATTATTATTGGGGGCATATACAGATTAATGTGCCCGGACATCATACAATACTTTCAAACACACGATGTGGTGGTTATATTTACGGATTTAGCGACTTCGATTCATATGGCTGGCCCGCGGCTATGGGGTTTCGTAATCTTACGATGTTTGATACTGCTGCACCACAATTAACACATACGACTGATTGTGGCGATTATATGATTCAAGCCACGGAATTAGAGAAAGATGCGCGTATTGGAACACCAGAGGTAAATTTCTCAGACTCACTCCAAGATGACAGCGGCATCATCGGCATAGCATTACATCCTACAAGTAAAAATTATGCTTTGGAGCTTATCAATCCCAAAGTACTTAATCGAGAACCAAAAGTAACAAAAGCTACATGTAAACTGAGTGTTATTGATAAATCGAAAGATGCGTTTGCAATAATTATTGTCAATGATCAAGTAGATAATTTTTCTTATGATACAATGCGCTATGTTGCAGAGAATATAGCTACCGATAAACCAATGACTCAATTTGGTAAAGTGCGGCTTGGCACCACAAAAACAATAGATGTGGCTATAGAAAATAAAGGGAAAGATTCTATAAAAATTAAGAGTATTGCATTGCGCACGCTTAAAGAATATACGTTGCGCGGAGGCAATATTACACAAGAATTTACTCTTCCGGCGGGGATGAGTCGTATGGTGACTATTGAGTTTTCTCCTCAAAAAGAAGGAAAAAATGATCAAGATCCTGAGCTTGCCATTGATTCGCTTTTAGTGAACACTGCATGTTCACAATTCCGCTTTCCTGTCAAAGGTCAAGGCGTGCGCCCATGTATTGAGGTTGAGTCACTTTGGAATGCGGGCGATGTTATTGTCGATTCACAAAAATGTAAAACGTTGGGCACTAATATAGGATTACGCATTCTTAATAAAGGTACTGACACAGTAACGGTGACAGGAATAAAGGGAGTACGTTTGCCATTTACCACCACAATGACATTTCCATTCAAAGTGGAACCCAATAGTCAATACTTTGCTAAAACAGTATGTTTTACGCCGACAACAAATAATGCCGACACCATTACCATTATGCTTGAATCGGATTCACAGGGCGATGATTGTTCTGCAAGTTCTACGTGGTTTGGTCGCGGACAATTTCCAAATTCAATTGATGACAATATGACGATCAATAATCACACATCGAATACATTACGCATATACCCCAATCCGAGTGAAGGTACGCTAACGATAGATATTGAAGAGGCGGGTTCACGTGGCGATATGTATGAAATGATGATATATGATATATATGGTCGTCAGGTGGGCGAGTATCAAATACAAAACAAACAAACCATAGATGTAACACACATACCGATAGGACAGTATCAAATTAAAGTGCGGAATACACAAACACAGAGTATATTTGCACCAAGTATATTTAGTATTATGAGGTAACTATGAAAAAAATAATACCAATAACCCTGATGTTGGTTTTTGGCGCATTAAATGCCCAAGCGCAGTGGGAAAAGATTAATGGACCTGATGGTGAATATTATATATTAAGTATAGTATCACAGAATGATTATCTCTATGCGGGAACGGGTAGCGGTGTATTTCGCAGTGCCGATAATGGCGTAACTTGGCAAAAAAAAAGTAGTGGTATGAATAATCGTTACGTTTATTCTATTACTCAAATCGGTGAATATCTTTATGCGGGCGCGTATGGTGGTATCTATCGCAGCAGCGATAATGGTGAAAATTGGCAATGGAGAGGTAGCGTCATCAATGGTGATCGTTACGTTTATTCTATTACTCAATTTGGTGAATATCTTTATGCGGGCATAGATCGTGGTATCTATCGTAGCACCGATAATGGTGAAACGTGGAAAATGAAGAATAGCCACATGGTTTATCTGGATGTTTATTCTTTTGCTCAATTTGGTGAATATCTTTATGCAGGGACAGATAAGAGGGTATTGTGTAGTACCGATAATGGTGAAACGTGGCAATCGCGGAGCAACGGTATGAAGTGGGGAAAAGTTCATTCTTTTGCTCGAGTCGGTGAATATCTTTATGCAGGCACCGATAGTGGTGTATATCGTATTACCGATAAGGCTGAAACTTGGCAAGAGAAGAGCAATGGCATGAATAATATAGAAGTTCTTACTCTTGCTCAA
>JAYRWZ010000172.1:0-5427 GCA_041917875.1 Chloroflexota bacterium
CACCGCTTGCATGTTTTTTTTCTTTGTTCTTTCGTCAACTGATCCATTTTGGTCTTACCGTCTTACTACTTTCCTTCCCTCAAAACTACTACATTTTGTCAAGACAAACAAATTGACCTTACACAAGTTCGCATTGAGTGAAGTATTCTGTTTTTGTTGATGCTTCGGTTACCTGTGCGAAGCACTTCGGCGAACAATCGTTTGTGTCGGGACATGGTGGTACTATCACTCATTGCACTATTCATTTCTGCATTGTGTCTGTGGTGTATTTGCCTTTATCGCTGTTCCGTGATATCTATTTCAAGCCGCGAGTGTGGTCAATTCGTATGTCCGATGAAAGCAAGCAATGGCAGAAATGAAATGGAACAATGCTTCATACGTCATGTGCGCGCTTTAAGACTAAATCGTTATTCATAAACATAGAGTTGTGAAAGTATGAGTGAGCAAGAACATAAACCCAAACAACGCCGCAATGTTGGCGACAAAATGAAAGATTTATACAATACGTATGTGAGAAACGAAGAGATGGCAGAACATGAGATGTCAAAAACAGACCAAACGGCAAACGAGAATGCCGAGCAAGAAGTTGCTATGGCGACAGATACCGTCAGCGATGATACGATAGCGCGTTTGACCAAGGAGCGTGATGATTTGCGCGAGCAGTTGGTGCGTCAAGTTGCAGAACTGGATAATTATCGCCGTCGTTCGCTCAAAGAAAAAGACGAATTGCGCGAGTATGCCAATCAGCATTTATTACTCAAAATGTTGCCTATCATTGATGATTTGCATGCTGCTTTAGATGTGGCAACAAAAAGCACGCACGATGCAGCCGCTTTTCAAAAAGGCGTGGAAATGATTTATCATAAAGCCGTGAAGATATTTGAAGAAGCAGGTGTGCGCGTCATCGAAGATGCCATCGGTCAGCCATTTAATGTGGAAGTGCATGAAGCATTGGCGCAATTGCCTTCGGATATGCCGGAAGGTCATGTTTCCCAATTGGTGCAGCGCGGTTACTATTTGCGTGATAAGGTATTACGTCATGCAAAAGTTATTACCTCCGCAGGCACATAACAATCATATACCGTTCATTGGTTTTGTCTAATATGAAATAAATTATTATGGAAAAAAGAGACTATTATGAAGTATTGTCGGTTGCAAAAAATGCTAATGCCGATGAGATAAAATCAGCATATCGCAAATTGGCACTGCAATATCACCCCGATAGAAATCAGGACAATCCCGACGCGGAGGAAAAATTCAAGGAAGCACCCGAAGCGTATGAAATATTGAGCGATGCGGACAAAAGAGCCCGTTATGACCGCTATGGGCATCAGGCGATGCGGGGTGGTCAGGATTTTCATCAGTATCAAAATGTGCAAGATATTTTCAGTCAGTTCGGTGACTTTTTCGGCGGTGGCGGCGGTTCTATCTTTGATCAATTTTTTGGCGGCGGCGGCGGCAGACCTCGTCAGCGTTCTATGGGCGAACCGGGCAGCGACATCAAGCTCAAAATGCCCTTAACTCTCGAAGAAATAGCCACAGGAACAGAGAAAAAAATTAAATTGAAAAAGTGGGTCACATGTACCACATGTACCGGCAGCGGAGCAAAATCCGGTTCGGGCTATGCGTCATGTTCGGCATGTAATGGTTCGGGTGAAGTGCGCCAGGTTTCGCGTTCGGTGTTCGGACAATTTGTGAATATTGCTCCATGCGCGAATTGTGGCGGCACAGGCAAAGTGATAAAAGAACAATGCACGACATGTGCCGGCGAAGGCAGAACGAAAGATGAAGAAACAATTTCCGTCAGCATTCCTGCCGGAGTCAGTTCAGGTAACTATATACCATTGCAAGGCAAGGGCAATGCCGGCAGACGCGGTGGTCCGGCAGGGGATGTGATTATTGTTATGGAAGAGCAACCCCACAAACATTTTACACGCGAAAATGATGATATTCATTATGAATTATCCATCAGTTTTCCGGAAGCTGCTTTAGGCACAGATGTGGAAGTGCCTACATTGACGGGATCAGCACATGTAAAAATTGAGCCGGGCACACAACCGGGCACAGTTATTCGTGTGCGCGACAAAGGAATTAAACATTTGAATGGTCATGGCAAAGGCGATTTAGTCGTGACAACCACGGTGTATGTGCCGACAACATTATCATCAAAAGAAAAAACGGTAATAAAAGAATTGCAGTCTATGGAAAATATTCATCCTAAGCAATCAGGAAAATTTCATAATGAAGAAAAATCGAAAGATTTTTTTGATCGAGTGAAAGAAGCATTTTCATAAGAGTTACAATAATGGCAGTGAAAAATACGCATACTCACAGAAAACGAGCATATCCATCTGCTGTTTTTTAGAAAAAAAATTGACTATTATTGAGATACAGTAACACCTTGTACGTTGATGTGATATATGACATATTCTACAAAGTTTTCCCAACCGAGAGTAGGTGTTTTAGGAGGCAGTATCTGGCGACAACCTCGCTGGATACCCGCTGACCGCAGCATAGATGATCGCAATACAGCCAATGGCGTTGATGCCTTGGCTTTTGCTTTTAATGGCGAATATATCGATTATACTCATGTCACAAAAGCAGATCTCTCGCGCTTTGATGTCATATTTGCTAATGCAAATCGCATTCCGCGTACATTTTTACAGAAACAATTGCAATTATTGGAGCATCTGCCTTCATCGGTAAAATGGATTTCCATTATTGAGGGAAATGCCAATGATTATTTGCCACCCGATGCCGAGTATAAACAAGTGTTAGATGCAGCGAATCTTGTCAATGTTATTAATGTGCATAGTGCGCCTTTTTTTCGACGGCTTACAACAACACCCATCACAACCGTCGGATTACCGTATCCTGTTGTTGGGGCTTCCACTTATACAACTCCCTATCATCAGCGTCGCCGTGAGATATGTCTTTGTCCAATTTTATTAAAAAGAATGAATGAGGTAATGGTTGCTCGTGAACTTTCCATGCCATATTATGGTTATTCGCAAGTAATGTTACGGCGATTAAACAGAATGGTGAGTAATTGGAAAAATTTCGGTTCAATTCTCGATAAAAACATTACAATTAAAAATACCCATGCAGCATATAATGACCCGCAATTAACGGTATATCATGAAAAATGTATTGTGGATTATTTTCGTTTTAACGGCGCAGCCATGCTGTGGATAAACTTAGATGATCGTTATACATGGGGGCGTTATGTTCTGGATGCCGCCGCTTTACGTATGCCTATGATAACGACGGAGTCCACCGTGCATGGAAAAACATTATTTCCCGCAACGACAATTCGTCATCATTTTGACTTGGATGCTGCTGTGGAAATCGGGAAACGATTAATCAATGATAATGAATTTTATATTGATTGTGCAGAAAATGCTTTTGCTCAATTACAGCAATTTTCATTTGATGCAGTAAAACAAAAATTTCTCGATATATTTTCTGAGTTGTAACAGCGATGATACCATTAGTCAGCATAATTATTCCGACATATAATCGTGCAGAGATACTGTCGGAAACCTTGGACAGTGTGGCAGCGCAAACAATGCAAAATTTCGAAGCAATTATTTGTGACGATGGCTCAACAGATGATATAGAATCCATAGTAAAAAGTTATGATAAGCGTTTTCGGATAGTACGTTTACAGCATAAAGGGCTTCCGGCGATTGCTCGTAATGCAGGTATTATATCTGCTCGCGGTCAATTTCTGGCATTTTTAGATTCCGATGATATATGGCTGCCTGAAAAATTAGAAAAACAATTACTTTTTGCAAAGGAATATCCGGAATTAGGTCTTATTGGAACAAATGCGTATTTCATGCGTGATGAAGAAAAAACCGAGGAATTATATTTTGAACCATCATCAACATTCCATACCAATATTATGGAAGAACTATTGTTTAGAAATCTTTTTATTTGTTCTTCTGTTCTTGTAAAAGCCCATTTAATTAAAAAAACAGGGCTTTTTTGTGAAGAAAAAATTTTGAAAGCAGTAGAGGATTATGATTTGTGGATGCGCTTTTCGGTAATTGCGGATTGTGGTTATATTGCTGAACCATTGTTGTGGTATAGAACAAATCAACAACAAACGGTGCGTTCCGAACAAACTGCTGTCATGCGTGCGAAAGCACATCTTTATATAGTCAAAAGAATAGAAAAATTTATAAAAAAACAGTCGGGAACAGTCTCAAAAAAATCAATGATAAAATCTCGTCGAAATTATACGAAAGACATAATACGATCTTCCGGTTTTTTTGCATCACTACCATATTACGGCTTGGTGATTCGGGATACTATTGCCATGCGATTGTACTAATATCATGTCTTATATACTGAAAACGGTGTGGTTTTGGAGTTTCCGAAGTTTCAAATTCCTACAAATCAAAAAACATCAATGATGAAAATTTCTACAATCGCTTTAATATTTCTATGGTTATGAATATTCTGCATACTGTTGAATTTTATCATCCCTCCAAAGGTGGCGCACAGGAAGTGGTTAAACAAATTTCCGAACGTTTGGTGCAACGAGGGCATTCCGTGACGGTGGCAACGACCTATGATGTCAAAAGAACGGCTTTGTTCCAAAATGGCGTAAAAATCGAACAATTTCATATTTCCGGAAATGCGGTACGAGGATTACGAGAAGAAAAAAACGGCGAGATTGAACGATACAGAAGTTTTGTTCTCAATGGTCAATTTGATGTCATGATGAATTATGCAGCTCAACAATGGACATTTGACGGACTTCTTCCTATTATTGACAGAATAAAAGTTCCTTCAATACTTGCACCTTGTGGTTTTTCGGGACTATATAATAATGCTTACAACGATTACTTTGAGGCATTAGCGGGTCATTTACAATATTATGCAGCCCATATATTGCATTCTTCGTCGTATCAAGATGCTGATTTCTACAAGAAAAATGCTATACCGTTTATTGTAATACCGAATGGAGCATCGGAGGAAGAATTCAGCATATCTGATACACAATCAGCGGCATTATTCAGACAAAAGTATAAAATACCGCATACTATTCCGTTGTTAATCACCATAGGAAGTCATACTGGACTGAAAGGTCATCGTTTGGTGATTGAGGCATTTCGCAAAGCAAATATCGGTAAAGCAGTATTACTTGTCATTGGCAACACACTTGGTACGGACAATTGTTTATGGGACTGTCGGCGGCGCGCATGGCGAACAAATATAACGAGTTATGGTAAGAAAAAAGTGTATATTCTTGATGTCTCGCGAGATGAAACAATCCAAGCACTCAAAGCCGCTGATCTTTTTGTGTTTGGCTCGAATATTGAGTGTTCTCCTTTAGTTATATTTGAAGCTATGGCTGCGGGCACTCCCTTCATTGCAACTGATGTGGGCAACTGTCGCGAGATAGTAGAATGGGCA
>JAYRWZ010000173.1:0-1734 GCA_041917875.1 Chloroflexota bacterium
ATAATCCCACGCATAATCCCATACCTATATAATCACGATGAAAATCTTCACCCGGTAAAGGTATGATTGATGGCTCCACGGAACAATTATATCCTAATCGAAAATATTGCGCTCGTAAAACATATTGCGGAATATTCGGCAATGGCTCATTCGATACATAGACTGTTGTATTATTGGTCGGTGAAAATAAGGAGGTGACTCGGTCGGCTAAAGTGTATTGCGATGAAAATGGAGGGAAAGCTCGTAATTCGACAGAATAATGATCATTGGGATTTTCATCGAACATTATCACACAGGCAATACCTGCTTGTAGTATCGTATCAACCATTTTTTTTGTGCGAGTATCAAATACACCCCATTCATCGGATTGTTCAACACCATTAAAAAGAACAATATAATCAGGTTTTCGATCAATATCCGTTATTCTCGAAAAATAATTATCGAATAGATGTGTTGTCTCAAAAAATGTATAGATAAATTCTATGGAAGGATTACCTTCTATCCGAGAATGTAAAGCAAAAATATCCTGTACCGGCAATAATGTTCCTTCGCTGACCGTAGCTTTTGATTGACCGTATAAAGGAAAAACTCCCCATAGACAGCATGTCATGATGGTAAAGCAACAGACGCAGTAGTGTACAATTTTTTTTTGTGATTTCATAATTTTACTCAACAATAATCACGGTAAATGGATAAATATCGGAGGTCTGTATTTAGTGAGAACAAAACATACAGCATTGCTCTGCGACGTATAACGCCGTTCGCCCTCGAAATGCAGTATGGTATTAAATCCGTTTGCAAGCCAAAACCGCAATGCCGGATAATTTTTTAATGATACTCGCAACGATATTTTCTTTATAGTGTCACCCGACAGACTCCCTTCCAGTGATGCTATAAATTTTTTACCGACATTTCTGCCATGATAATCCGGATGTACTATCATGGCACTTATCCACAGAGTGCCATTGTCAGGATAATCTGCTATGCACTGAAAATAACCCATAATTACGGCTGTTTCATTATCTTTCAGACAATAGCAATATGTTTGATAATCACAATCATTTTCTCTGTGATGCAGACTCTCGACAATTTCTTGAAAATATTGTTTTTCACGACGGATAAAATGTTCATCTACTTCATGTAAGTAATTACAAGCATTATACACAGACATTATGCCGTCAGTATCGTCACTTTTCGCACGGAATACAGTCCATTCATCAGAACATTGCCATGTTGCGGGTAATAATTGTTTGCTCTTCATCGCTGAACACTGAAGTAATGGATTGTTGCATTTTTTGTGGAATATAGTCCATAGACACCATTCACAAAAGTAGAGACATCTACTATTTTTTCGGAATTATTGTGCAAATAGTGTATCGGCATTTTTTCACCCAAAATAGAATAAATAACCACATCTTCTTCGCCCATACCGTCAATATAGAGTGCCGTGCGTGTTGGATTAGGATATATTTTCACGCCGGTATATTCATTCGCCATAGTTACCGATGCCGTTATGCCGATAACAATATCGTCAATATACCATCCATCAAGTTCTTGAGAAAGATTTGAACGAAATCGGAAGCGTGCCAATACAGTATCTTGCCCTGTTAAAGTCAGTGTTTCGTGTTTCCAATCATCGGCCGAAAGCATATTGTCTGCCCAAGGAGCGAATTGTGAACTATTAAATGCAGCCACCATAGTCCACGTGCGTCCCATATCTGTACTTTGTTCCAC
>JAYRWZ010000174.1:0-1928 GCA_041917875.1 Chloroflexota bacterium
CCATTACTGTCTAAAATAATACCACGAACTGTGCTACGTAATGATTGTTGTTTGGGGGAGGCAGCATCAGCTTCCAAATCTAAAGCAATTGCCGTTTCCGTTTGTTGTATATCGGGAAGTTCCATTGGAGGTAAGGGCGGATCTTCGCGGAAAATATAGCGCAGCCCTATACCGGCACCGATTGTCTGTATCTTCCACGGATTTGTTTGCAATACATCCGTAAAACCAATGGTATAAGAGATTTCCGGTGTTGCGACGAAGGTCTGGCGTTGGTTAAGCGGTATATCATAAGCAATGGAAGTCAGTGCTGATAATTGCATGGTATTCAAACGAGGTATTGTGCCCGAAGAACTGAGCCATACACTGCTGCCATTACTAAAAACCAAGTTCGTCGGTGATGCCAAGATTTCTTCTTGCACATAATCTGCTGTGCCAAAGAAACCGATATTTATACCCACACGCACATTGATTTTGTCGTTTATCACATAGCGCACGCTCGGTGTGATTGTATAAAGCGGTAAATCTGCATCTATACTATGCTCAAAAATGCCATCCACGGATTGTGTGCCGTCAAAAACCGTTTTACGTTCTTGTGTCACAAGGCGAGCTTTTTGTGTATGTAATGTAGCGCGCAGGTCCAATAACCAAAAATCACTTAGCGGAAAATCGAATGATATGCCGCCAATAAACCCTGCGCCCGTGCCGGAAGTATATTGAGGACAACAACTTGGTATGCCCGGTAATGTCCGAAAATCCACACTGTGCATACTGAAACCCGCTCCTCCTATGATGCCGATACTTGCCCTGTATAATGAATCATACATCTGAGCATTCGCCGGAACAGTCATCAATGATATGCCAATGATTGCAAGAAAAAAGGTATATATTTTTGAAATCATGGGCTTCCTTAGTGTGAAATCATAAAAGGTTCATAAACCACATCCCGCTCTGTGTGCAAGACAATATAATATTTACCTGAAGGCAACAGTTCGGCTTGAAACATTGCATCATATACTCCGGCTTTGAAGTCCGCATCATTAATTGTGCGAATTTCTTTACCGAGAACATTGCTGAGTACTAAGCGCACATGACTGTCTTCACGCAGAGTTAAACGTATTGTACCTTGTGTATGGACCGGATTCGGTGTGATGCTCGCTGACAGCTTGCTCCGCAGAAGCACAAGGCGTGTTTTGCCTCCTTCGCGACATAAATCATTGAGAAGAAATTCGCCATTCTCTGTCGTTGTTTTTATTTTGGTAGTTTCCACCCATTGGAATGATTCGAAGCGCAAGGGTGTGATGGAATCATTGCCCAAACGTGCGCGAAAACGCATCATGCTCAAAATGCCGGCTGTATCTTTGGCTTCACCGCGAAATGTGGCAATATAGTCATCCTGTTCTTCTTGCACTTGTAGTGCATTCAATGGTTCAAGCAATGTTTTATTGAAGCGTATTTTGGCTTCGAATTGCCGTGCCCCGAGTTGAAATAGATTTTTTGAGGACACTAATATCAATGGTATTTCCACATTATCGCCAGCCGAGGCGGCGGCATTGGCTACCATGATGACAGCATTATTGCCGCGAGTTCTGTTCAAAAGAGCGGGTTGATACCAAAATCCGACACCGTGAATTCTTTGTTCGGCAATATGATAATCAATAGCAAATTGCGATACCGTGCCGCGTAAGACAGTAGTCGGTGTGGTCATGGTTTCGCCACCCGCGCCCATCACCGAACTTGGATGCCGTATCTCCTGTGCGGAAGATACGGCTATCATCAGAAAAAAAAGAACAATAAGTGTTTTCATTCAGAATATAACTTTATGGTTGAACAACGGTGATGTCGAAGTTTATGGAGGCGGGATTTACTGCACCGGTCGTCGCGTTCACAAATTTAATCCGAATGGTGTTTGCTGCCGATACCCGCGCCGA
>JAYRWZ010000175.1:0-2135 GCA_041917875.1 Chloroflexota bacterium
AATTCTTTCATAATATATCGAAAATTATCATTAAAATACCCGGGGACTGAATAAAAATAGGTGATAGAAATCGGGATTTGTTCCGCATACAATGTAGATAGACAGATAAAAAATACAAATAATTGCACTATTGTTTTCATAATATTTCCTTTGATATATGGTATGAGTAATTTGGGATAATAAGTATTATTGGGGACCTTCACTTTGACCACAATAATTATCATAGCAATCTTTACCAAGAAGTTCATATAGTTTTGTACGTTTACCATTAGGCAATGGACTATGACAAATATCATATTTGGGCTTCAAGGCATTAGGATGGCATGCTGTCATGAAATCCCAACATAGACCTGAGCAGGGTATTGATTGAGTATTTATACTTTCACGGCAATGTGTTGAAATTGAGTTTGTTTTAGTCAATGTTAATGGATCTTTCGTATAACTTTGCCATTCATTATCGCAAGGAGGCAATGGTGCAGGGCATAAACAACTGCTATTTCCATCACAAGAACAATCGCTAAACAAACCAAAAAGTGTTGAAGTGCCTCCCAGCATTAAACCGGCACCATTTGTAAAGCGCATACGCTGTCCATAAGAATCTGATTGCGAACCGGTATAAAGAAATGGAAAAATAGTATGCTCAATACTAGTAAGAGTATTATTAACGCGCAGATACGATAAATGCTCACGATTCGTATTGAGCGGTAATTCTTCATATCTTCCTGTGACAGCATAGCCATCACCTGTTGATACAATGCTAAAACCGGGTTTTTCTGTGATAGTATTATTGATAGGATATCTTTTATCGGCATTGAGAAAACACATTTGGTCAAATTTAGCGATATAGATATTATCAACTTGGTTATTATTTATAAATCCGACTACACCAAACATTGAAGCATTCAAGGATGGAATGCTAAAATCATTCGTTAGAAAACTGACAGCATGAGCGCGATTATTGGGAGTAGCGTCTTTTATCTTTGCTGAGAAAACACTGCCATCATGATTCAAACGCAAAACAACACTTTTTTCTTGTTGTTGATTATTAGTCAAAAAAGCTGATACAATAATTGCGCCATTTAGAGGATCAAAACCAAGAGGATGAGATGATTTAAAATAGCGTAAATCTACACCGGTAGCAATATCTTGACATGATGGTCCTAAATATGGCTCTTTTATATTATATCTGTGCGTATGTGCATCCGTACCGGGTAACTCATCCCACGCCAAATATAATAAATCTCCGGAAAAAGCGAGAATATCCGAATTGTCACTAAAATTCACATGTGATCCAACAGTCACAAAGCGATCAATTATATCTAAATAGCGAATTGCGGTAAAATTTGATTTTTTTACAGAACCACATTGGAAAAATTTGAACATTCGCAGTGGTTGTAATGATCCTGCATCAATAACATAGATTGCAGCATTGTCACGTACCGGATAAAGCTGACCACAACTAATTTCGGGCAATGTTGTATAATCTCCAACGACAATTAATAATCCCGGACGAAGAAGTTCATCTAGTTCAGCATCATCGGCAGGTTTACCGGCAGGGAACATAAATTTGTAAATGGAGTCTTTTTCAGCAGGCGACAGTCCATTCATATACGCTATGATATTAGGATCACTATCTATCCGATTATACAGTCGCAATAAAGCAGATTTAGGCACATACGCAATATCATTAAAACTCGTTCGTGGACTTAATCTTGTAGTATAATCTTGAGCATAAAATCGCGTTTGTTGAGCTTGAGGAGTAGCATCAGACGAGATAAGAATACCGCCAATATTTTCCCATAAATCATATTCTTTACTTACCCGTATCATGGTATTGAATGAATGAGCAAAGAATTCGTCAGTTGTAGCAGTTAATCCTGTGGGCTTCCAATCTTTGACAACATAATTTGGTGCATTTCCGTTCGGGTTAAAAATTGGGAAGACATAGTTCTGTTGTGATACGGCTTCAAAAGAAGTTAGATTAAAGAACACGAACAACATGAAAACCTTCCTGATGAAGAATGTGACATAAGTCGGGTTTGACATAAGTCGGGTTTGACATAAGTCGGGTTTGACATAAGTCGGGTTTGACATAAGTCGGGTTTGACATAAGTCGGGTTTGACATAAGTCGTGT
>JAYRWZ010000176.1:0-5105 GCA_041917875.1 Chloroflexota bacterium
AAACAGTGGAGAATACTTGAAAAATTTATCATATAATGCAAAGGTAAAAACGAATCTACAGGACAGATTATCGCAGGAAACAGCCATTGTAACTGACGGCTCACTTTCGATCGAATTATCCAAACGAGGACTTACGGAAGTTCCGATTGATGTTTACAATTTAAAAAATCCTGTTTCTGTCGAGCAAATACATCGTGATTTCATGGAAGTCGGTGCGGAGTTATTGCAAACGAATACTCTCAGTGCGAACCGTTTAATGCTTGAACAGCACGGTTTAGCCGATAAAGTCTATGAAATTAATCGAAAAGGCGTATGGATTGCTCGTTGCGTTGCTCTCCACCGTTGCTATGTGGCAGCAGTTGTAGGACCGACCGGTAAATTTTTCACACCTATCGGTACTCTTACCAAAGATGAGGCATTTCAGGTTTTTACCGAACAGATTGTTGCACTGTTGGATGGTCAGCCCGATTGCTTGATGTTCAAGTCATTTATTGATATTGAAGAATTAGAAATTGCTATACAAGCCGCAAAATTCGTCAATCACAATTTCCCGATGATTGCATGTAAGACATTTCCCGAAGACGGAAGCGTTTTAGCAACCTCATTCCCTTCGGATATTGCACGAAGGCTTGAAAGCAATGGCGTCATAGCACTTGGCTCAAACAGCACTGTAGGTCCACAAAGAATGTTCGACATAATAAAATCTATTTCTTCTTCAAAACTGTCATTAGTTGCTTTACCTGATACAGCAATACCTGTACTGGAAGACGGCAAAGCCCTATACAATGCCGAACCGGAATACGTGGCGAGTGTAGTGAAAAAATTTATTGCCCAAGGTGTGCGGATAGTTGGAGCCGATGGCGGCGCATCCGTAGAACATATTCAAGCCATTGCGGAAATAGCAGCTTCAACAACAATAGGCGAAGGTAAAATTATTGCCAAAGCTCCAAAAATAATTGATACTTCAGTAGAAGCAAATGCATCAACATCACATTTTGCACAAAAAATAGGCAAGGAATTTGTCTCTACCGTGGAAATTGAAATACCGCGCGGCTTAGATATTGATAATGTTGTTCACGCTGCTATGTACTTAAAGGAAAATGGCATTGATGCAATAAATATTTTCGATGGTGCAAGAGCACGCGTCAGAATAAATCCCATTGCTTTATCGCGATTAGTTCAAGAACGCACCGGCATTGAATGTATAACCCATTTTGCCTGTCGTGACAGAAATATGGTCGGTATTCAGGCGGATTTAATCGGGGCGGATGCCCTCTCTGTTCATAATATTCTTGCCATTACCGGCGATCCGACAAGTATTGGCGACTTTCCTAATGCAACATCTGTCTATGATCTGGATGCTATCGGTTTAATTCGCACTATCAATAAAATGAATCATGGTGAAGACTTACACGGTAATCCCATCGGAAGAAAAACGAATTTTCTTATCTCTTGTGCCGTTAATCCAACTTCACATAATATTGATCGAGAAATCAGACGCTTCGAACAAAAAATTTACGAAGGTGCAACGGTCGCATTTTCTCAACCTTTGTTTGAGTATGCTGTTCTGGAAGAATTTCTTGAGAGAACGAAGCATTTACATTATAATTTTGTTCTTGGTATTATTCCATTGCGGTCTTTGCGTCATGCGGAATTTCTTCATTATGAAGTTCCCGGGATGGTAGTCCCCGATTGGGTAAGAAAAATAATGGCAGATAATTCTCAAACAATTGATCATGCAGCTGCAAAGGGAATGGAAATTGCAATAAATCTCTTAGAAAAAGCAAAAGAAGATATTGCAGGTGTATATATTATGCCACCTGCAAAAAAATACTCAATGGCAGTAGAAATTGTTCAATCACTATAAATATTACTATGAAGGAATTTACGTGTATTTCTGTTACAACCCCTGTCGCCGGTGTGGCAGCAATTCAATTATCGCGACCCAAAGTTCTTAATGCTTTAAATCTTCAAACAATGATCGAAATTGTTGAAGCATTAGAACAAATAGAACAAAATAATGATATTCGCTGTGTGGTTTTGCATGGCAATGAAAAAGCATTTGCCGCAGGTGCTGATATTGGCGAAATGGGCGATGCCGGTACAATTGAAATGCTTAAACGCGATCAATTTTCTCGCTGGGAAAAAATACGCACATTTAAAAAACCGATAATTGCTGCCGTCAGTGGTTTTGCTTTGGGCGGAGGATGTGAATTAGCTATGCACTGCGATATGATTATTGCAAGCGAAACAGCGCAATTCGGCCAACCGGAAATAAATATCGGTGTCATGCCCGGTGCCGGCGGCACACAAAGACTTACACGCGCTGTCGGTAAAGCATTAGCTATGGAAATATGTTTGACAGGTCGCATGATAAATGCACATCAAGCACTCAGAGCAGGTTTAGTCAATAAAGTCGTGCCTGTACAATCCTTTGTGCAGGAGGCAATTGCATTAGCTCAGGAAATTGCCTCAAAACCACCGATTGCTGTGCAATTAATCAAAGAATCCGTTTTGAAATCATTCAGCTCAACATTAGAAGGCGGGCTTGAATTTGAACGCAAAAATTTCTATATGCTTTTTGCTACCGAAGATCAAAAAGAAGGAATGAATGCTTTTATCGAAAAAAGAACCCCGACGTGGAAAGGTCAATAATTTCTATCACTCCCCCACTTATTTTTTGAACAAATTATGAATTACAATACTATACTTTTTGACATTACAAATGGTGTTTGCACAATTACACTCAATCGTCCGGATTCATATAATGCGTGCAATGAAGAATTAACCTCAGAATTACAGAGTGCCCTTGCCGAAGCTGCTGCCAATGATGATATCCGTGCCATTGTTCTCACCGGTGCCGGTAAAGCATTTTGTTCGGGTCAAGATTTAAAAGATGCACCCAAAAGCGGTGGAAAAAGAAATCTCACTGATTCTTTAGTTCGCCGTTACAATCCGATTATTCGCGCAATTCGCGAAATTCCCAAACCCGTTATCTGCGCCGTAAACGGTGTTGCTGCGGGTGCAGGTTTATCGCTTGCTTTAGCGTGTGATATGCGTATTATGTCTGCATCGGCAAAATTAGTAGAAGCATTTATCGGTATTGCTTTAGTGCCCGATTCCGGTGCTACATATTTTTATCCGCGAATGTTGGGCTATGCAAAAGCATTTGAATTTGCAACACTCAATAAACCTATTGATGCAGACACTGCTTTACAGTTGGGGCTTGTAAATACCGTATGTCATCCGAAAGCGTTTAAACATACCGTAGAATCTATCGCACAGCATTATGCTTCAGGTCCGACACAGACTTTTGGCTTTGTCAAAAAAATGCTGCAAAAAGGTATGACTGCCTCTTTGGAAGAAATGTTGGAAATGGAAGCCGACTATCAACAAAGAGCCGGTGATTCGGCAGATTACAGCGAAGGTGTGGCTGCATTTATCGAAAAAAGATCGCCCGTTTTTACAGGGAAATAATGCGCTACTTTTCAATCGTCCTTTCCATATGTCCGTCGCGAATTTCTCGGCGGACATTTTTTTTTCAGCACTTTATTAAAGTTTTGTTGTTTTGAAGAATAAGATTACTGAAATGTGATGCAATCCGTGAGGTCAAATATGATATAGGAATGAAAAAGCGAAGCGGAATACACATTCGAACAAAATTTTATACAAGAATATACATGATTATATACTTGATAAAATACAATATTAAACAACATCATGCCAATGAAAAAAACACTAATATGCCTCATGGTGCTCTTCCTTTATTCATATTCTAAAGGGCAGACAGCAACAGAGCTTTTCAACAGTCAAAAATATCAAGAGCTTATAAAACTTGAGAGTAAGGCAAATACATTAACACCGGTAGAATTATATATGCTTGGCTTTGCCTTTTTTCAACAAACAAAAAGAGTTTATCACTTTCGTTTTGAGTAAATACATAGATACAGGCGTTGACGAACTTGACCAAGAAAAGCTACCAATATTACTGACAAATAAGTATCAATCATTGGAAGATGTAAAAGAAATTTTAGGTAATGTTACCAATATCAGCAGACTGTTCATAGAATTTCAAGAACATCTTTATACACAGAAAGTGGCATAATAATAGGAAAATCACAATCGGGTAAATTTAAGAAAAATTATTTCCGCTGAGCTTTTTTTGCTGCTTCGAGACCTTGCTTTATCAGATTTTCATCAATATGAACCTCAAATCCGGTTTGACTTTGCTGCGAACCGATGAGATGGCGTTTTTCTAATACTTGAGTAAATATTTTTTCACTTTCGGCATATCTGCCCAAATAATACAGGGCATATGCTTTTAAATGCAAAGCATAGACCTGTTCAGGAACTGCTTGTAATGATACATCAGCCCAGGCTAAAGCATCAGCAAAACGCTTAGCATTACCGCATAATTGCGACAGAACAGCCGCTGCGCTTGCCCGAATATGGGGAGCAAGTCCTTCTAATTGCAAAGATAATTGTAATGCTTGTTCTGCTTCATTGATGATATTCATTCTTGCCAATGTCTGCCCCAATTGAAACCACGCATAAGCATTTTCGGGTTGTTCTCTCACATGCTGTAAAAGCAATTGATAATTACGTTGTAATTTTTTTTCCATTTCCTCACGCGATAAATCATAGCCCAAATGATCAATGATGACATCGGACCGGACAATAGATTTACCGAGCGCAATAATTGATGGAGAAATTTGCTCATGTACACGACCTTGAAATGCAATAGTCGGATAACCATAATTGCGGAATATTCTCGGATAAGAACCACTGTGCATCTCCGACACTTCATCACCTTGCCGATGAGGACTGCGAATTGTACACAATAATGCACCAATATCAACAGGCAACGAATGTAATAATTGACGTAAATGTATTTTTGCTTCCGGGTGAATTCTTTCATCTGCATCAAGATACAGCACCCACTCCCCTTTTGTGTGTGATAATGCATAATTTCTGGCTTGTGCAAAATCACCTACCCATGGATGAGTAAATACTTTAGCACCGTATTGTTGCGCAATAGCAACCGTAGAATCCGTTGAGCCGGTATCCACAATAATTATTTCATCTGCCAATCCGATAACGCTTTC